>NZ_JBHYMK010000103.1:0-14438 GCF_042743065.1 Streptomyces sp. NPDC058872 | reverse complement strand
GCCGTGGAGCCCTCAAACGCGAGCTCGTCGCGTGCCTGCGCACTGGACGTGCGTTGCGGGAACCACGAGCCCGGACACGGAACAGGCCACAGGGACACGTCACGGCCGATGTGGTCCTCAGCGAGCGGCCCGCCGAGGCCGCCCTCCGCACCCGAGCCCCCTCCGCCCGGGCGACTAACCGAAGAACAGCCGCACCACGTAGTAGCTCACCGCGGCGACCAGGGCCGCCGCCGGCATGGTGATGAACCAGCCCATGACGATGTTCTTCGCAACGCCCCAGCGCACCGCGTTGACCCGCTTGGTCGCGCCCACACCCATGATCGCGGAGGTGATGACGTGGGTCGTCGAGATCGGCGCCTGGAAGAGGAACGCCGAACCGAACATGATCGACGCGCCCGTGGTCTCCGCGGCGAAGCCCTGCGGCGGGTCCAGCTCGATGATCTTGCGGCCGAGGGTCCGCATGATCCGCCAGCCGCCCGCATAGGTACCGAGCGAGAGCATCACGGCACAGACGATCTTCACCCACACCGGGATGCCCTCGCCCGCCTGCTGCACATCGGCGATGACCAGGGCCATCACCACGATGCCCATCGTCTTCTGGGCGTCCTGCAGACCGTGACCGAGGGCCATGCCGGCCGCCGACACCGTCTGTGCGATCCGGAAGCCTCGCTTCGCCTTGTGCGGATTCGCCTTGCGGAAGATCCACATGATCACGCACATGACCAGGTAACCGGCGAGGAGACCCACCACCGGCGAGACGAACATCGGGATGACGATCTTGTCGAACACGCCTCCCCAGATCACCTCGGTGCCACCGGCGAGCGCCGCGCCCACCATGCCGCCGAACAGCGCGTGCGAGGAGGAGGACGGCAGTCCGAAGTACCAGGTGACCAGGTTCCAGACGATCGCGCCGATGAGCGCGGCGAAGAGGATCCCCATCCCCTTGTCGCCGGTCGGGGTCTCGATGAGCCCCTCGCTGACGGTCTTGGCCACGCTGTCGCCGAGGAAGGCGCCCGCGAGGTTCATGACCGCCGCCATGGCCAGCGCCGCCCGGGGGGTCAGCGCCCTGGTCGACACCGAGGTGGCGATGGCGTTGGCGGAATCGTGGAAGCCGTTCGTATAAGTGAAGCCGAGCGCGACACCGATGGTCACGATCAGGGCAAAGGTGTCCACGAAGCCTCAGGACTCCTTGACCGCAATGGTCTCCACCGTGTTGGCCACGTGCTCGAAGGCATCGGCCGCCTCTTCCAGCACATCCACGATCTGCTTGAGCTTCAGCACCTCGATGGCGTCGTACTTGCCGTTGAAGAGGTGGGCGAGCAGCTTGCGGTGGATCTGGTCCGCCTGGTTCTCAAGGCGGTTGACCTCGATCCAGTACTCGGTGAGGTTGTCCATCGTCCGCAGGTTCGGCATGGCCTCGGCGGTGAGTTCCGCCGCCCGGGCCAGGACCTCGATCTGCTGCTCGACGCCCTTGGGGAGCTCTTCGACGTTGTAGAGGACGACCAGGTCGACGGCCTCCTCCATGAAGTCCATGATGTCGTCGAGGGAGGAAGCGAGGGAGTAGATGTCCTCGCGGTCGAACGGCGTGATGAAGGAGGAGTTCAACTGGTGGAAGATCGCATGGGTGGCGTCGTCACCGGCGTGCTCCGCTGCCCGCATCCGCTCCGCGATCTCGGCCCGGGCGGAAGGCTCCGCTCCGAGCAATTCCATCAGGAGCTTGGAGCCCGTGACGATGTTGTCCGCGGACGCGGCAAACATGTCGTAGAAGCTCGTCTCCCTGGGGGTCAGACGAAATCGCACGTGAGGTCCTCGGGGTGCTTGGTTCGGTCAGGCTGATGCTAGGCGCATCATCCGGCCACGGCTAACCGGCGTCCTCTCAGTGTCGCCCATCAGGCACAGTGAACTGCACGTACCCCCGCCCGGATCGGCGGGGATCGGTACCATATACCCACGAGGGGTATACACCCCCTTATCGGACAACGGGAGGACGCGATGACGACCACCGAGGCGGACCAGGTCACCCCCGAGGCCGTCGACGCCGTCGAGCCGGCCGACCACGGGCACGGCGTGCACGGCTACCACAAGCAGAAGGACGAGCACCTGAAGCGACTGCGCCGGATCGAGGGCCAGATCCGCGGCCTTCAGCGGATGGTCGACGAGGACGTCTACTGCATCGACATACTCACGCAGGTGTCCGCTTCGACGAAGGCGCTCCAGTCCTTCGCGCTCCAACTCCTGGAGGAGCACCTGCGGCACTGCGTCGCGGACGCGGCATCGAGCGGCGAGGGCATCGACGCCAAGGTCGAGGAGGCCACCAAGGCCATCGCCCGGATGATGCGCACCTGAGTCCACGGGGCACGGCGGGCGGACCGGGAGGCCCCGTTCGTCCGCCCCGTCGAGCCGAGCCGGCGGGGCGGAGCGGCGAACGGACGGGACTCCGTGGAGCGGAGGCACGGAACCGGACCGGCGGTCGTGGCGGCCGACCCGCCGGAACGAACCGTGCGCCGACCCCAAGGTCAGCGGCCCCCCGAGGCCACGGCCCGCTCGGCCGCCACCCGCAGGACCTCGTCGATCCGGTCGGAACTGAGCCGCTCCCCCTCCGCGGCCGAAGCCGCGATGATCAGTTCGCCGCAGAGCTCGATCTCGGCCAGGGCGACGCAGTCCGGGTCTGCGGGCACGGTTGCTGTACCGGGCGGGGCCACGCGCATCCACCTCTTCCTGCCGGCGTCGGTCTCCCAACGGTCTCCCAGCGTAGGGACGGCGACACATAGCGCGCATGACACGTCTGGACCATTTGCCGATGGTCCGGTCCGCCACCGGGCCAGGTCAGGCCTTGATCCTTCCCGCATAGATGTCCCGCCGGTCCGGCAGCTCGACCACGACGGGCACCCCGAACCCGTACAGCAGGGTGGTCGAAGCGACCGCGACCGTCTGGCCCTGGTTGCTGAAGCTGAACTGGTGGCGCACCTTCCGCAGCCGCCCCTCCCCGTCGAGGTAGGCGTCGAAGGGCACCGTGTCCTTGGCGAACCCCTTCGCCGCTGCCGTGAGCGGCCCGCGCAGTTGTGGCGAGGCGGCCCGCGCGGCGTGTGCGATGTCGGCGACGCCCCGGTAGTGGCTGACTTTCACCCCTGCGAGCTCGACCTCGCCGACGTACGCCACGTTCCGCACCCCCCTCAACAGCTCGGCCGCGGCAGCCGGATCGGTGGCGCCGCCGGTGACGAGGTTCCCGTCGTCGAGGGCGGTGGTGTCGACCCGGACCCATTTGTCGGCGGGCACCCCGGCACCCCGGTTCTTCATGTAGAGGGCGCCAGGGGTGAGGAGTTCGGTGATCGGCCGGTGCTCGCTCGTACCGGCCGGGTCCTTCGGCAGCACCACCTGGAGCCGGCCGGTACGGAGCCGGAAGTCGTAGCCGCCCTCGCCCCGGATGGTGACCCGGGTCCCGCCCGAGGCCATCTCCATGGAGGTGCTCGCCTTGGACGTGCCGGCCTTCGTCAACACGTCGGCGGCGCTCCGCACGGCATGCGTCGGATCGTCCGTGGGCCCCGGCTCCCCCGGCGAGGCGCATCCGGAGACGGCCGCTGTCCCGACGAGGGTTCCGACCAGGGCTGCGGCAACGGCGAACGCCCCGCCGCCACGACCGCGCGCAGATCCGTGAAGCTGCACCACCATCGCCTGCCAACCCCCAATGCCGCGCCGCCGTTTCACCGGAACCGGCCCTTTTCCGGGACCCTCGGGTCCGGGCACACCCGATCCTGATAACGACGGTGCCCGCGCGCCGTCACGCGCAGTACGGTGGTGGGGTGCACGCGCAGGCCAGCCCTCACACCACGACCACCACGGAACGCGGCGCATTCGCGCTGGCACGTTGCAGCTGCGGCTGGACGGGCCCCGCCCGCAGGTCCAGGGACAGGGCCCGGACGGACGCGGCGGAGCACCTCCGCACCAACGGCGCCTGAGCAGCCGTAAGCAGCCCTAAGCAGCGAGGCCGTTCTGCTCGGTACCGGCGGCCGGGCCGCCGATCCGGGATTCGGGAATCCCGACGGTCTCCGGGCCTCCCGCCCCGTCGGCCCGGCGGGAACGGACGAGGCGAGCACCGCGGTCCGAGCGGGCGACGGCGGCGACGAGCGGGGTGAGCAGCGCGAGGGCCAGCGGCGCGAAGAGCAGTGCCACCGCCGTGCCGAGGGCGAGCCCGCCGATCACATCGGTCGGGTAGTGCACGCCCATGTAGACCCGGGCGAAGCCCTCCGCGAGGGCGAGGCCGATGGCCGCGAGACCGAACCTGCGGTGGGCGACGAAGACGCCGACGCCGAGCGCCATCGCCAGCGTGGCGTGGTCGCTGACGAAGGAGAAGTCGGTCTTCCCGTCGACGAGGACGTCCAGGCCCTGATGGTCCACGAACGGCCGCGGACGCTCGACGAAGCCGCGGATGGGAACGTTGACGAGCAGGGCGATGCCGGCGGCCAGCGGGGCCCAGACGAGTCCGGCGACCGCGGAGACGGAGTCCTCGGGGGTGCCCCGCCTGCGAACGCTCCACCAACACCAGAGCACCAGGAGGACCATCGCGAGGACGATGCCGTACTCGCCGACGAACTCCATGACGCGGTCGAGCCACGGTGGAGCCGCCTTCGCCAGCCCGTTGATGTCGTAGAGCAGGCTGACATCGGGGTTCGACCCGTCCGATGCGAGTCCAGCCATCTGCTGCGGCCCCTTGCTCTCGTGTCTGGTTTCCAACCCCCGTGGTCAGAGCGGTCGGATCAGGGAACGAATCGCCTGAGGCGTGCGTTCCGCTCTCTCCGGTGGATCATGACGACGTTATCGAAGAGTCACGGTCCACCGCAGCTCAGGGCCGGTGCATGACGGAGAGTTCCGGCCATGCCCGATACGCCCGCCCCCGTGCCTCCCGTCAGGTGCACCCGCACCGGGCCCGCACCGGAGCCTCGCCCCCCGACCCGCCCGACGGCCCGTCCGCCCCCGCTACGCCGCCGGCGGACGGGTGGGGAGCGCCGCCGCCCCCTCCTTGGTGACCCGGGTGGCGCCGAAGTAGTCCGGGGTGTCGATCCGGTCGAAGCGGATCACGGCTCCGGTGCGCGGCGCATCGATCATGTAGCCACCGCCGACGTAGATGCCGACGTGCCGGATGGCCCGGGAGTCGGTCAGGTCGTCCGAGAAGAAGACCAGGTCGCCCGGGAGGAGCTCGTCCCGGCTCGGGTGCGGGCCGGCGTTGTACTGGTCGTTGGCGACGCGCGGCAGTTGGACGCCGACGCTGTCGTAGGCGGCCTGGGTGAGTCCCGAACAGTCGAACCGACCGTTCTGTGCCGCCGTGCCCGTGCCGCCCCAGAGGTAGGGGGTGCCCAGTTTCCCCTGTGCGTAGTGGATGGCGCCGGCGGCCTGCTGCGAGGGCGCGAC
Source organism: Streptomyces sp. NPDC058872 (assembly GCF_042743065.1). Taxonomy (NCBI): domain Bacteria; kingdom Bacillati; phylum Actinomycetota; class Actinomycetes; order Kitasatosporales; family Streptomycetaceae; genus Streptomyces; species Streptomyces sp. NPDC058872. The sequence goes on along the minus strand of NZ_JBHYMK010000103.1, from coordinate 9,032 downwards.
GCGCCCCACCGGCCGGGCGAAGCTCTTCTCCAGCGACCGGATGATGCGCACGTAGTTCCGGGTCTCGCTGATGGGGGGCACCCCACCGTGCTTGATCACCCGGTACGCACCCGCGTTGTAGGCGGCGAGCATGTTGTTCGCCGGGTCCCCGGGCACGTCCTTCACGTAGCCGGCGAGCTCGCAGTCGTACGAGGCCGCCGAAGGGATCGCGTCCTTGGGGTCCCAGATGTCCCGGTCGCCGTCGCCGTCGCCGTCGATGCCGTGCCCGGCCCAGGTGCCGGGGATGAACTGGGCGATGCCACGGGCATCGGCCGGGGAGACGGCCCGCGGGTTCCAGCCGCTCTCCTGGTAGAGCTGGGCGGCGAGCAGGGCCGGATTGATGGCGGGGCAGAGGTTCCCCCACTGCTGCACGAGCCCTTGGTAGAGGGCGGGAACGGCCCCCTTGGCGAGGGCCACCGAGCCGCCCTTCGCGCCCGCGCCGACGAGCCCGGCCGCTGCGGAGTAGGTGCCGACGACGAGCAGGACGACGAAGCAGAAGCAGGCCCCCAGGGCCCCGCCGGCCATCACCCACGCCTTGCCAGCCCTACGCACCGTCAACCACCCCTCGGCTCATGGCAGTACGCCCGGAAAGCCAGTCTAGGCGGCGATCTGCCTCATGGGGATGCCCCGGGGAACGTCGCGCGCCGTGACGCCCCTCCCGCACCCGGGCCCACCCGGATCCCCCGGGGCTGATCCGTCGTCATGGTCCCAGTGGAACCCGACCGCACGGCCCACCGCGTCCGCACGCCTGCTCACCCGTCGCGACACCGTACTCACGCCCGGCCCCGCATCCGGTCCGACGCGGCCCCAAGAGTGCAACAACGACAATCATTGCCCGGAGTCACCCCCCGTGATACACAGAGTGACCAAGTGTCTCTTTGTGTGCAAACCGTCCACGCCACCGCAGGTCAAGAGGGTCAGATCGGTCAAGTGTGCGGGGATCGGGTAAAGAGAGCCACCAAGGCGTCACACGCAAGCGGTTTCATCAGCGAAGATAGGGCGATGACCCATGCCGTCCGGCAGGGGCGACCAAGTACCCAACAGGGGCGGTGAGTTACATGTACCTGGCGGCCGAAAAGGGCGACATTACCACCATCATCGGCGGAATCGCCCCGAACTGGGGGCCTTTCGGGAGCCTGGGCAACGAAGCCAAGGTGATGATCGAGGTCGTGATGGCCGTGGCCATCCTGCTCTGCCTCGGCATCGCCATCTGGGGCGCGGCCAAACAGCGCATCGGCGCGACCGCACTCCGGGACACGTTCAGCGCGGAACAGGGCAAGGGCCTGATCGTCGCCGGCCTGACCGGCGTCTTCATCATCGGATCTCTGGGGACGCTGTTCACCATCGTCTACGGGATGGCCGTCTGATCCCCCCTCGGACCCGACCCTCCTGAGATTGCGTTCCCTGATGCCCAGTCACGTTGAAGCACGGCCGTACCCGCGAGCGAGCGAAGGGGCGTACCCGGCATGAGTCCCGGTGACGAGCACGACAGCTTCGGCAGCGTGGGCGGCTCGGGTCAGACCCGGACCCGCCTGCCCGAGGGCAACAGCGGCGACGTCTACGGAGGCGCCCGCCGCCCCGTCCGCAGCTCCCGGTCCCTCCTCACCGTCGTGGGCGTGGTGGTGCTCCTCGTCGCCGCCATCGCCTTCGCCAACCGGGGCAACAGCGGCCCCCCGGACACGGCCGAACCACGCGCCGACACACCGGGCAAGACGGCCCCCACCGCCGCCACGGGCGTCAGCCCGGTCACCGGCAAGAACGGCACGATCCCCACGGGCTACGCCCACGACGACCAGGGCGCCCAGAGCGCGGCGACGAACTACGCGGTGGCGCTGGGGTCGGTGGACATGTTCCAGGACGGTCCCCGCGAGGAGATCGTGCGCGCCATCCACGACCCCGCCATCACAGATGACCTCGTAAGACGGCTGGATGCCTCCTACTCTGCCGAATTCCTCACAAGCATCGGCCTCGATGCAAACGGTGCAGCCCCCTCCGGCCTGACCTTCGTTTCCCGCACGGTCCCGGTCGGCACCACGGTCCGGGAGTACACGGACACATCAGCGACGGTAGAGGTCTGGTGCACCGGCGTGGTCGGCCTGGCAGGCACCGGCTCGACCAAGCCCGTCACATCCACCTGGTTCACCATCACGGAGAAGCTCAAGTGGGTCGAGGGCGACTGGCGCATCGAGTCATCCACTCAGAACGAGGGGCCGACCCCGGTGAACGGTGACAACCGCGCTTCCACCGCCGAAGAGATCGCTGAGGCAGTTCAGGAATACGGAGGGTTCACCTATGCCCGCTAGCAGACGTCTGGCGGGTCGTGCCGCAGCAACCGTCACCGTCGCCTTCCTGAGCTCACCGTTCTTGTCCCCTACGCATGCCCAGGCAGCCCCCACCCCCACCCCGACCCCGCCAACTCCCACACCGTCCCCGAGCACCAGCAACAACCCCTGCGACCTCATCGTGGGGCAGGCACGCGAGTACTGCGAGAGAGGTCAGTCCGGCGGAGCCACCCGCACCCCCGCCGCCGACCCCGCCAGCGCCCTCGATCCCCTGACCTCGCTGGCCCGCGGCTGCGCCGACGCCGCCATCAAGGTCGTCGACGAGCTGTCCAAGGCCGTCAAGGCGACCGCCGACGTCGACTTCACCAACCTCGACTTCCTGGGCCGCTACGCCATCGTCTTCGCCGCCTCCACCTTCCTCACCCTGCTCCTCTGGCTCCTCGCGGTCGCCAAGCGGGCCGTCCGCGGCGTCCCCCTCACCACGGCCCTCTCCGAGGCCATCGGCTTCCTGTGGCTGACGGTCCTCGCCTCCGCCTTCACGCCGCTGATCCTCTACACCGTCGTCAACGCGACCGATGCCGTGACCGAGGTCATCGCCTCCGGCACCGGTCAACAGACCGACATCTTCTTCGGCAGCTTCAAACAGGCCCTCCAGAAGGGCGACAGCATCGGTGGCGGACCCATCATGCTGATCATCGTGTCGCTGGTGACCGTCCTCGCCGCCGGCGTGCTCTACCTGGAACTGTTCCTCCGCGCCGTCCTGCTGTACGTCGGAGCGCTCCTCGGCGTCGTCGTCTACTCGGGGCTCGTGGACAAGAACATGTGGGGCCACGTCCGCCGCTGGGCCGGCATCATGATCGCGATCATCCTGGTCAAGCCGGTCATCGTGATCGTGCTGGGACTGGCCGGCGCACTGTCCTCCGGCACCGGCCCCGACTCGGTGTCCGCCGTCGTGTCCGGCCTGTCGATCATCCTGCTCGCGATCTTCGCCTCGGCAATGATCTACCGCTTCGTCCCGGGCTTCGGCGACGAGATCGTCGCCTCCCGCAACAACCGCCTCCACCGCGCCGGCGAGAACGCAGCCGCCGCCGTCATCTCCTCCCCCGCCTCCCTCGTCTCCCAGGGCATCAAGACGCACAGCGCCCGCGGTGACGGCGGGCAGGCGTCCCAAGGTTCCGGGCCCCGCCCCGCCAACCCCGTGTCCGGCGGCATGGCCGCCCACAGCAGCCGCGGCACGGCCGGTGGCACCGGCGGCGGCACCGGTGGAGCGACGCCCCCGCCCCGTAGCAGCAGCCCCACCGCGGGCACCCCGCACAGCAACCGCAAGAACTCTGGAGGTGGAGGGCGTTGACGACCCAGTCCCAGCCGGTCGCGCCCCGCCGGACGTATCTCGTCGGCCGGGCCCGGCCGAACGCGATCGTCGGCAAGAACCGGGAGAGCGGCGAGATCGCCCTGATCATCGTCGGTGCCTTCCTCGGCATGATGAGCGGACTCCTCGTCCCCCTCCTCCCCCTACGGATCGCGCTCCTCGCGGGCCTGCCCATGCTCGCGATCGCCGCCGTGTACCTCCCGTACAAGCAGCGCACGTTCTACAAGTGGTTCGAGATCAACCGCAGCTACAAGCGGATGCTCAAGCGCGGCACCGGCTACCGCTCCCCGGCCGCCGAGGCCGGCACGCGGCTGAACGGCCGCGAGGTCGAGGTCGGCCCGCCGCCGGGCATCGGCCACGTCGGCTGGCTCGCCGCCCCCTTCGGCCCGGACGAGATCGCCGTCCTCCTCCACGCCGACCGCCGCACCGTCACCGCCGCCATCGAGATCGAGGGCCCCGGCGTCGGCCTGCGGGACAGCGAGGACCAGGAGGCCCTCGTCGACCGCTTCGGCACCCTCCTCAAGCACGTCGCCAACGGCGACGGCTTCGTGACCCGCCTCCAGATGCTGGCCCGCACCCTTCCCGCCGACCCAGATGCCCACGCCAAGGACGTCGGCCAGCGCGGCGATCCGCACGCACCCGCATGGCTCCAGGAGTCGTACGACCAGCTCCAGTCGATGGTCTCCACCTCCAGCGAGCAGCACCGCGCCTACCTCGTCGCCTGCATGCACTACACCCGCGAGCTCGCCGCCGAGGCCAATGCCATGGCCCACGCCGCCCGCCACGCCTCGGGCGCCCGCAGGCTCGACCGCGACGCCGGCCTCGCCGTGGTGATGGCCCGCGAACTCACCGACATCTGCGCCCGACTGGCCGAGGCCGACATCCGCGTCCGCCAACCCCTCGGCCAGTCCCGCCTCGCCTCCCTCGTGCACTCCATGTACGACCCGGACCACCCCATCGACCACATCCAGGCCATGACGAAACGAAACGCTTGGCCCGCCGAACTCGACGCGGTGGAACCCACGTACCTCCAGGCGAAGACCCGCGAGTCCTCCACCCGGGCCCCCTGGTGCCACGCCACCGCATGGGTCAAGGAATGGCCGATGACCCCGGTCGGCGTGAACTTCCTCGCCCCGCTCCTCGTCCACACCCCGGACGTGATCCGCACGGTCGCCGTCACCATGGACCTGGAGCCCACCGAGGTCGCCATCGAGCGCATGCTCACCGAGAAGACCAACGACGAGGCCGACGCCAGCCGCGCCGCCAAGATGAACCGCACGGTCGACCCCCGCGACATCGCCGCCCACGGCCGGCTCGACCAGCGGGGTGAAGATCTCGCCAGCGGTGCGGCAGGAGTGAACCTCGTCGGGTACATCACGGTGTCGTCGCGTTCGCCCGAGGCCCTCGCCCGGGACAAGCGCACGATCAGGGCCTCCGCCGGCAAGTCGTACTTGAAGCTGGAGTGGTGCGACCGCGAGCACCACCGGGCCTTTGTGAACACCTTGCCGTTCGCGACCGGCATCCGCCGCTAGGGCCGAAGGGGCACAGACCCATGCGAGATCCGCTGTCCGTCCTCACCGAAGCCTTCACCTCCTTCCTCTTCGGGAAGGTGGAGACGACCCGCCTGCCCGTCCGCACCTCCACCGGGCAGGCCCAGGCCGTCTACCTGCCGACCGCCGCACCCGGCCTCGGCGACTCCGGCGTCATCATCGGCCGTGAGGTCTACAGCGGCAAGGGCTACATCTACGACCCCTTCCAGCTGTACGGGCAGCAGTTGCCCGCCCCGCACTGGCTCGTCCTCGGCGAGTCCGGCAACGGAAAGTCGGCCCTGGAGAAGACCTACGTACTCCGTCAGCTCCGCTTCCGCGACCGGCAGGTGGTGGTCCTCGACGCCCAGGGCGAGGACGGGGTCGGCGAGTGGAACCTCATCGCCCAGGAGCTGGGGATAACTCCCATCCGCCTGGACCCGATGGTCGCCAACGACTCCGGAATCCGCCTCAACCCCCTCGACCCCTCGATCACCACCACGGGACAGCTCGCGCTGCTCCGCACCATCATCGAGGTGGCGATGGGCCACGGCCTCGACGAGCGCTCCGGCTTCGCGCTCAAGGTCGCCCACGCCCACGTCACCGAGCACACCACCGACCGGCAGCCGATCCTCACCGACATCGTCGAGCGCCTCCGCCACCCGGAGGCCGAATCGGCGGAGGCGATGAACGTCGACATAGACGACGTGCGTGCCTGGGGCCTGGACGTCGCCCTCGTCCTCGACCGGCTCGTCGACGGCGACCTGCGCGGCATGTTCGACGGCCCGACGACCGTCGGCATCGACCTCGACGCACCCCTGATCGTCTTCGACCTCTCCCACATCGACCGCAACTCCATCGCCATGCCGATCCTCATGGCGATCGTCGGCGTCTGGCTGGAGCACACCTGGATCCGCCCGGACCGGAAGAAGCGCATCTTCCTCGTGGAGGAGGCCTGGCACATCATCAACAGCCCCTTCGTGGCACAGCTGTTCCAGCGCCTGCTCAAGTTCGGCCGCCGTCTGGGCCTCTCCTTCGTCGCCGTCGTCCACCACCTCTCCGACGTCGTCGACGGCGCAGCGGCCAAGGAGGCCGCGGCCATCCTCAAGATGGCCTCCACCCGGACCATCTACGCCCAGAAGGCCGACGAAGCACGCAACACGGGACGGGTCCTCGGCCTGCCCCGCTGGGCGGTCGAGATCATTCCGACCCTCACCCCCGGCATCGCCGTCTGGGACGTCAACGGCAACGTGCAGGTGGTCAAACACCTGATCACCGAGAAGGAACGCCCGCTCGTCTACACCGACCGCGCCATGACCGAGTCCTCCACCGCGGACCCCGACCTGGAATGGGAGACCGAGCAGCGCGCGATCCTCATCGAGCAGCAGATGAACGGCACTTCGCAGTCGACGGTGGCGTAGTCCGATGGACACGGCACGCAAGGGAGGCGGCGGGATCTCCGACGGGCTGCTCCTCAGCCTGTTCGCCCTCCTCCTCGGCCTGACGTTCCTGGTGTGGACGGCGACCGGGCTGGCCGGGCTCCTCGCCCACGGAGCCTGGCCGGACGGCGTCGCCTTCACCGGCACGCCCTCGGCCCTGCGGGCCCTCGCGACCGCCCCGTCCGACCTGCCGGCGGCCTGGCCCACCACCCCGCCGAACCAGCTCTCGGGATACGGCCTCTTCTGGGGCCTGTTGATCGGCGAGGCCATGGTCCTCGCGGTCCTCGCGGTCTTCGTCCTCGGCACCGTGGCCCGCTGGCGCGCGATCCGCGCGAACCGAAAGGCCGGCGCCTACCGGTCGGCCCCCGCCCGGAAGGGCACCACCGGCCCCGGCACGACAGACCCGCACGGCAAGGGACCGGCACCGAAGGACCCGCCGGTACGGGAAGGAGCCGAGGCGCCGGAGACACCGGCCGCACCGGAGGACGACGGTCCCCGGAAAGCCGTCGTACGGGAGGACCCCCCCGCTCCCCCGCCCCCGCGCCGTCCGGCCGAAGAACGGCCTCCGGCGCCGGCCCCCGCGGCGGCGGTTCCCCCGCCCGTCCTGCCCGTCCGTGCTCCCCACACCGTCTACGGCCCCCCGGAGATCCGCCGCCCGGCAGCCGTCCAGGCGATCCTGGACGCGGAGGGCCCGGTCCTGGCCATCACCTCCGACCCCGTCGTGTGGTCCTCGACGAAGAACGCCCGCGGCAAACTGGGCCCGGTCCTCGTCCACGACCCCGGTCACCTCTGCGACACCCCCGGCCGGCTCCACTGGTCCCCGTCCGAGCAGTGCGAAGACCCGGTCGTGGCGCAGGAACGCTCGGTCGCCCTGCTCGCCCCCGTACGTCCCCGGTCCCGTCTGGACGCGGCCACCGCCGACACCGCCGAAACGCTCCTGCGCTGCTGGCTGCACGCCGCCGCCGTGGACGGCCGCCCCTTCCGCCAGGTGCACCGCTGGGCACAGGGATCAGGCGCCCACGAGCCCGTACGGATCCTCCGCAGCCATCCGAAGGCCGCCTCGGGCCTTGCGGGCCTCCTGGAGTCGGCACTCACCGCCCATCCGGAAAGCCGCAGACTCGCACAGGAACTGACGGCCCGTGCGCTCGCTTCCCTGTCGTCGATCCACATCAGAGAGGCCTGTGTGCCGAATCGAACGGATTCGCTGGCCCTCGCATCTTTCCTCGCCGAAGGGGGCACCCTCTATGTGGTGGGCGAGACGATCGAGGATCCTCGGACCCACCCCGGTGCGATGCCGATCCTCACGGCTCTCGCCGCAAGCGTGGTCGAGCACGGCCGCCGCATGGCCGCACGGTCATCCGACGGCCGGCTCGGCCCACCACTGACCCTCGTCCTGGACGACGTGGCCGCGGTGGCCCCGATCCCCCAGCTTCCCGAGCTCCTCGCCACGGGCGACGCCCAGGGCATGCCGACCCTGGCCCTGATGCGCTCCCACGAGCAGGCCAGGTCCCGCTGGCCGGAGGACTCGCTCAGCCGTTGAGCACCGGCCGGCAGCACCGCCCCCGGCCGGGCCGCTGCCCATGAGGACGCCCGGACGCCCCCGGCCCGTGCTCACCCCCTCCGCCCTCGTGCCCAGCCCCTCCGTCGAAACGGACCTCAGACGGCCACGGGCCTCAGCAGCTCGTACTCCAGCTCCTTCGCCGTGTCGTCCCCCGGCACTTCGGTCGACTCCCCGGTCGCCACGAACCCGAAGCGCCGGTAGAACGCGGCGGCCCGGTCGTTCCCCTGGTGGACGTACAGCCGGACCCGGGCGACCGCGGGCTCCGGCACCGACCAGGACCATTCCACTCCCGCTCGGAACAGCGCGTCGATCACGCCCGTCCCGCGCGCCTCGGGCCGCACGTAGACCCCCACGATGTGCGTCTGGTCGACCTTTGCCGCCTCTCCGAAGCGCGGCTCGTCCTGTGGCCGCTCCACGAGCAGCGTCACCGTGCCCGTCCAACTGCCGTCCGGGGCCTCGGCAACGAACTGGCGCACGCTCCCGTCACCGCTCTCGGACGCGGCTTCCGTCCGTTCCTTCCAGAAGTCTTCGGTCCGCTCGACCGCGGCCTCGTAGGTGTCGAGGAACGCGAGGTGGGCGATCGGGTCCTGCAGGGCGGCCAGCCGAAGCTCGCGGGCCTTCTCCCACTCGTCGGCACGGACGGCGCGTATCACTTGGTCCATGTCCTTGATCCTCACCGAGTCGCGCTCCCCTGACAACGCACTTTCTGCGATGGACCCTGGGGGTGAACGCAGAAAAGCCCCGCACCAAAAGGTGCGGGGCTTTCCCACAATGATTGTTCGGCGGTGTCCTACTCTCCCACAGGGTCCCCCCTGC
>NZ_JBHYMK010000102.1:0-15409 GCF_042743065.1 Streptomyces sp. NPDC058872 | reverse complement strand
CTCGTAATGCGTAGGTCTCGGGTTCGAATCCCGAAGGCGGCTCAGAGAAACCCCAGGTCACATTGCTCGTGACCTGGGGTTTTCTGTTGCTCGGGGCATGGTAGGGCACGCGACTGTCGTGCCGCAGGTCTGCGTGCGTGAGCGATGCGTGAGCGGAGGGGCCGTCAGCCCTTCTTGGCGGCCTTCTTGGCCTTGCCCTTCTTCTTCCCCTTGGCCTTCGCCTTCGCGGCCCGCTTGGCCTCCTTGGCGGCCTTGCTGGCCTGCGCTTCCTGCTCGGCCTTGCGCTGGAGGGGGACCAGCTTGGCGGTGGCTTCGGCGGCGCTCTTGCCGACGTGGGGTAGCACGCTCTGGTAGATGTCGCGCGTGATCCGGGTGTCGCTGTGCCCGAGCGTGTCCGACACGATCTTGATGTCGATGTCGGCCGCCAGCATGAGCGTGGCGGCGCCGTGCCGGAGATCGTGCAGCCGGATCGGCGGGAGGCCGGAGGCGGCGACGAGGCGCTCGAAGAGGTCGGTGACCTTGCCTGGGTGGAGCCAGGATCCGTCCTCCTGTGTGAAGACGAGCCCGGTGTTCACCCAGGCCGAGCCCCACTCGGCACGGTCGGCCTCCTGCTGCTCGCGGTGCCGCTTCAGGACGTGGACGGTGTCGTCGTCCAGGGCCACGACGCGGAAGCCGCTGTCCGTCTTCGGTTCGGACGCCTCGACTTCCCAGCCGTCCTGGACGAGCTGGCCGGTGACCGTGAGGGAGTGCCGGTCGAGGTTGGTCTCCGACCAGGGCTGCCCGCACGCCTCGCCTCGCCGCAGGCCGCGGAAGGCGATCAGGTGCCACATCGCATAGAGCCGGTCCTCGGCGACGAAGTCGAGGAAGGCGCCGGTCTGTTCCGGCGTCCAGACCATCACGGGGGACGGCTTCTCGCCGGTCTGCTCCCACTTGGCGACCCGCTCGTCCGTCCACACGAGCGCCTTCGGCTTGCGCACCGGGTCGATCTCGACGTGGGCCGCCGGGTTGAACGTGATGATCTGCTGCCCGATCGCGTCGTTGAGGGACGCGCGGAGCGTGGCCTTGATGTGCTGGCGCGTGGCGGGGCCGGTGACGCGGCGGAAGGGCGGCATCGCGTCGATTGCCGCCTTCATCGCCTTGCGGCGGGCGCGGTTGGCCACGCCCTTCCACGGGACGGTCGCCAACTCCTCGACCGCCGCACGTCGCTGGGCGTTCTGCTCCAGGATCTCGGCGTTGGCGTCGGTGATGGCGGTGAACATGTCGCTCAGGTGGCTGACGCGCAGCCGGTCGAGACGCCGGTGGCCGATGTGCGGCTTGAGGTGCACGCGGACGTCGGTCTCGTACCGGCTGATGCCCGACTTCCGGATGCGCTTGCCGGCGAGCCACCGATCCAGCCACTCGGCCACGGTCAGGCTGCCGATGAGATCCTGGCCGGCCCTGAGCCGGCGCCGGGTCTCCTCCACGTCCGGCAGGGGCAGCTTCTCACCGCTGACCTCTGCCAGCATCGCGGCGACCAGCTGTATGCCCTCGGGGTCGTCGACCTCGGCGAGCCCCAGGAGGGCCCGCACGTGGTCGAGATCGGCCTGGGCGGCCTTGAGACTGCCGTACCCGCCGCGCGCGAAGGACCGCCGGCTGCCGTCCTCGCGGGGCGGCAGCTCCTGGCGTATGGAGTACGTGCAGTGATTCCTGCTGTTGCGCTTGGGGCAGGAAGTGCCGAGTTCCTTGCCGGTCTTGGGGTCACGGCAGGAACAGCGGCGGTAGGTGGAACCCTTCAAAAGTCTTCCTCCAGATGGTTGGTGTCGAATGGGCTAGCGAACTGGGATGGCCACAGCAGTGGGGGCGTGCCGCCCTCCTCGCGGATGGTGGCGCGGAGGCGGCGCAGCCGCTCTTTGGCGAGCGCGGCCCTCTCGGCGTAGAAGGCTTGGGCACTGAGGGCCTCTTCGCGTTGAGCGGCGTCGCTGGCCGACTTGGCCTTCCAGGCTTCGTCCTGCTCGCTGGACTCGGCCGCGTGCAAGGCCCGCTGCTCACTCTCGTGTTTGTGGAACAGGCGCAGCATGAGGTCCAGGGCGAGCGGCTCACCGGGTTCGGCGCCGGTGAACCACCGCATGGCGCTCCAGGTCTGCTCGCTGTGGCGCAGGGGGAGCTTCTGGACCTCTTCGACGTAGCCGACGGGGTAGATCAGGCAGATCGGGTTCGTGTGGAGCGCCTCGGCCAGCACCATGACGTCGACCAGGGGGAGGCTGGCTCGGCGACCGGACTCCATGTTGGCGATCACGTTGCGTGGGATCGGATGGCCGATCTCCTCGCAGGCGTCGGCCAGGCTCTGTGCGCTCATCCCCAATGCCTTCCTGCGTCTTCTCACCTCCTTGGCCACGGTCGCCATGACCTGGTCCACCCACTCGGGGACGTCGTCCTCGTCTTCATCATCGAAACCGTGTTGTGTCATGGCGACACAGTAGCTCGGTCAGACTTGTTTCTCGTAGCCCGGAGCCGGACGTGATGACCACGTTCGCCGACGGCTGTACGAGAGGAGCGCTGCGTGCGCGATAACGCGACGGGAACCAGGCTGACCGGGATGGGTCGCGAGGAGCTGTTGGCCCTGCCGGCGGCCGTTGAACTGGACACCGGGAACCGTGCACTGGGTCTCGGGCGGAGCAAGGGCTACGAGCTGGCCAAGCGGGGTGAGTACCCGTGCAAGGTCCTGCGCCTGGGTAAGGCGTACCGCGTGGTGACCGCGGATCTGCTCAATCTGCTGGGGCTGGCCGCTTGAGGGCGAGGCAACATACCAGGCCGTTCTGCGCTGAGCTGACACAGAAGCGCTGGACTGTGACCAGGCGTGGACGTACGGTTCGTGGTCCCTCGCGGTGGCCTGATGCCCGCGAGAAGGGAATGGGCCCCCGGCGGTGCGACGCCGGAGGCCCGAGCAACCCCGAACGGCCCTGGAAGAACCAACCCGGCGGCAAGGGCGTGCGAGCCCGCCACCGCCAGACGAGGAGCTGCCCTGTGGAACACCACGAATCCCAGCCCTATTCCGACCCCCACAAGCCCGAGTGGCCGCCGGTCGCCAAGCCTGGCCAGCCGGGCCGCACCATAGCCAAGACCGGCCAGGCCGCCGGCCATCCGGCGCAGCCCTCGCCGCCCGCCGAGCGGTGTCCCGAAAATGAACGGCCCGACCTCAACCCCAGGCGGTGTCCCGAAACGGAACAGACGGATCCGGAGCCCACACGCGGATCCGAGCTGCTCGACGAACTGCGTGGGCAGATATCGAAGTTCGTCATCCTGCCCTCCGAGCAGGCGTTCGACGCGGTCACCTTGTGGGTGGCGGCGACGCATCTGCAGCCCGCGTGGCAGCACGCCCCACGCCTGGCGGTGGTGGGGCCGGCGAAGCGGTGCGGCAAATCGCGGCTACTGGACGTGCTGACCGAGACGGTCCACGAGCCGATGCTCACCATCAACACCACGCCGGCGGCGGTCTTCCGCTCCATCACCGAGGAGCCGCCCACGCTCCTCGTGGATGAGGCGGACACGATCTTCGGCACGCCGAAGCAGGCGGAGAAGAACGAGGAGATGCGCGGCCTGCTGAACGCCGGCCATCAGCGCAACCGGTACGTGACCCGGGTGGTCGGCAACGACCACACGCCCCACCGGTTCGCCACCTTCGCCATGGCGGCGATCGCCGGGATCGGCGACCTGCCCGACACGATCATGGACCGGTCGGTGGTCGTCCGCATGCGTCGGCGGGCGGAAGGCGAGACCGTCCGCCCCTTCCGGTCACGGCGGGACATCCCCGCCCTGCACGGCCTGCGTGACCGTATCGCCGCCTGGGCGAGGCCCCTGCTGGACGAGGCCGCCGAATTGGAACCGGCGATGCCGGTCGAGGACCGGGCAGCCGACACCTGGGAACCGCTCGTCATCGTCGCCGACCTCGCGGCCGGCACCTGGCCGCGCCGTGCTCGTACCGCGTGCGAGCAGATGGTCGCCGCCGAGGCGGCGGCCGAGGAGGACCACCCCAGCGGGGTCCGCATCCTGGCCGACATCCGGCGCGTCTTCGTCGCCCAGCGCGAGGTCGACAGTCTCTCCACGGAGGAGCTGATCCACCACCTGCGCCAGGATCCGGAGAGCCCGTGGGCCGAGTGGGGGCGCAGCGGGCTGAGTCCGCGTGACCTCGGCTCGATGCTCCGGCAGTTCGGCATCAAGCCCGGAAACGTCCGCATGGCCGACGGAACCCAGCGCAAGGGCTACATGCGCAACAAGTTCCTCGACCCCTGGCGCCGCTACTGCCCGACCGTCCACCCGGTCGACGCCGCGCCAACCCTCCTGCAGGGCTGACACCGCCCCGCCCCCGCTGGTTGCCGTCCTTGCCGTCCCTGTCGTGATCGCGCAGGTCAGAGGGCATATGTGCAAGACGGCAACGGGGCCCAAGACGGCAACACGATCACCGTCGCCCGCGCAGACCGCCGGGACGTCGCCCGCATCCGTCTCGTGCCGTCCCATGCGTACGTGCCGTATCGCCGCAGGTCACCGGCCATGAGGCCAAGACGGAAGGCCGACCCGTGCCGTCCCCGCGAGGGCGCGGTCAAGACGGAGACAGGCCGGGCCTGCCGTACCGGCCCTGACCTGCGCTTGCAACGGCCAAGACGCCCAAGACGCTTCACACCACCACCCCAAGGAGCACTCCCGCTTGACTCTCCTCTCCCGCCTTCGACAACTACGCCTCCGGCAACCTGGCAGCAGGCCCAGCGAGGTGCAGCCGACGGTGACCGGGCACACTGCCGAGCGGACTGTGCTCATCGCGGCTGGAGTCGTAATCCTCCTCCTGACCGCCGGAGCGTTCTGGCTCTCCTACGCACACCTGGCCGACGTTGCCGGCCAGCACGGCCTCGGCGGCTCCCCGGCCCGCCGCTGGGCGTGGCCCGCCACCCTCGACGCGTTCATCGTCGCGGGTGAACTGCTCATGCTCCGGGCAAGCCTGCGCCAGGTCACCGACCTGTGGGCCATCGCCGTGACCGCCATCGGGTCGGTCGGATCCATCGCGCTCAATGTGGCGGGCGTGAGCGGAGCGAGCGACGCCCGCACCGTGGACTGGCTCGACTACGTGGTCGCCGCGGTCCCACCGACCGCCGCGCTCCTTGCCTTCGGCGTGCTGATGCGGCAGATCCACCAGCTCGTCGACCGGACCGGAGACCGGCCGCAACCCCTCACCGGCCAGCGGACGGAAGGCACCGTTCAGAATCGGAACGCTCCCAGCCAGGAGTTGGAACCCGCAGGCACGTCCACCGGTCTGAGCGATCCATTGCCCGTCACAACTGCCCAACCGACGGAACCATCGGCCCAGGTTCCGACGGCCAAGCCGCGCGGTGGCCGGCCAGCCAAAGCCACCATCGAGGAGCTTGCGGAGATCGGCCGGATCGCAGCCTTCGAGCACCGCAAGCTCACCCGGGACCTTCTGCGCGAGGCCGTGGAGAACAAGGGGCTGACGATCGGCAGCGAACGGCTGACCAAGGTGATGAAGATCCTCCGGCCGGAACTCGAAGCCGACGGGATCGCCGTCTCCACCAGCGGCTGACCGCCTCCACCGGGTGACCGGAACCCTTCCGGTCACCCGGCCACCACTCGCTCGACGCCCCACCCATCCCCACCTGTGGACAGAGCGATGCCCGCACCCTCCGGCCCACCTGCCCCGTGCATCCGCCTGTCCATCCAGCCTTCTCTGGAGCACCACCCATGAAGCGCGACCCGTACCACCCCGAGGACTCCCCGGACGAGCCGCTGCCGCTGACGAAGTCCCCCAGGCTGCTGGACCGTTTGCGGCTGGCGTTCGGACGGACGGCTCCTGGCGGAGCCAGTAGTACCCCGAGTCCGACTCAAGGCCGGTCTTCGGGGATCTCCGCCCCGGGGGTGGCGGAGACGGCCCGATGCCAGGGGGCGCCGGACCGAGGGCTCGGGGCCGAGGGCGGCCCCGACCAGGAGGAGCTCCACGCCGTCCAGCAGCAGATCCTCCGCCCCGCACCCGTCACCGTGCCGCCGGCCGGCGAGCGTGCGGTGCAGAACGTGCAGCCGGCGATCCGCCGTTTCACCGGCACCAAGCGAACCGTGCGCGTCGGCCCGCTGCGGTTCACCGGCGACGAGCACAACGCTCTCCAGGAGGCTGCCGCCGAGCACGGCTACAAGGGGGAGTCCGGCATCGCCGCGGACATCGTCATCGCCTTCATCGCCGGTCGGTTCACCGCGAACCTGCCGCTGTCCGAGGACCGCCGCCGCACCCACATGTTCCGCGCCCAGGTGCTGCGCGAGCTCAACCGCATCGGCGTCAACGTCAACCAGATCGCCCGCGCGCTGAACAGTGACCTCACCCCACCCGACATCCGCCACCGCCTCGACGAGCTGCGCCACCTGCTGGAGCTGATCGCCGAGGCCCTGCGCGAACCGACCGATTCCAGGAAGGACCTGGCCGCGTGATCGCCGCCATCAAACCGGCCGGGTCCAACACCCGTGGCCTGCTCGCCTACCTCTACGGCCCCGGTCGCCACGACGAGCACACCGACCCGCACATCGTCGCCGGCTTCGCCATGCTCGGCATGCCCGACCCCGGCCGCGACCCGGACGCCACCCTCACCCAGCTCGCCCGCCACCTCGACGAGCCCGTCCATCTTCGGAACAGCGAGTTCGGAAGGAAGGTCACCGACCACGTCTGGCACTGCCCCGTCCGCACCGCCCCCGAAGACCGCCGCCTCTCCGACACGGAGTGGGCCGACATCGCCCAGCGCATCGTCGAGGCCGCCGGCATCGCCCCGCCCGGCGACGACCTTGGCTGCCGGTGGATCGCCGTACGTCACGCGGACGACCACATCCACATCCTCGCCACCACCGTCCGAGAGGACGGCCGCCGCCCCAGGCTCCACGACAGCGGCATCCGCGTCGGCGACGCCTGCCGCCAGATCGAGACCGACTACGGCCTGCGCCAACTGAAGAAGGGCGACCGCACCGCCGGCCGCCGGCCCACCCAGGCCGAGATGCACAAGGCCCAGCGCCGCGGCTGGGAGCAGACCAGCCGCGACTGGCTCCAGGACCGCATCCGCGCCGCCATCCCCCACGCCGGCAACACGGAGGAACTCCTCGCCTACCTCGAAGCCATGGGCATCGCGGTCAAACCGCGCCGGGGACCGTCCGGAGATCTCCTCGGCTACGCCGTCGGCCGCCCCGGCGACCTCAACAAGGACGGCGAACAGATCTTCCATCCCGGCGGAAAGATCGCCCCCGACCTCACCCTCCCCAAGCTCAAGGCCCGCCTGGAGACCACCGCGCCGGAGGAGCACCCCACCGCCCGCCGAGACCGGCCTGCCACCCCCTGGCACCAGGCCACTGAGGCCCTCGACACCCTGCACGAGGGGATGGCCGACGACACGCACGCCCAAGCTCACATCACCGCGCTCGGTGACCTCATCGAAGCCGCCGCCCAGAAAGCACCCGTCCACCTCCACGCCGAACTACGAGCGGCCTCAAGGTCATTCGCCCGCGCTCAGCGTTCCCAGATCCACGCCGAGAACCAGGCGGCCACCACCTTGCGCAAGGCCGTCCGCGACCTCGTCCACACCGCCACCGGCCCCGACGGCAGCGCCCTGGCGACCCTGCTGGCCGCCCTCGTCTGGGCCACGATCGTCGCCGCCCGCTGGCACGAGGCGAAGAACCACGCCCACCAGACCGAAGCCGCCCGCCAGACCCTCCACCACCTCCAGGCCGCCGCCGACCGAGCCCTCACGCCAGTCGTCGACAGCCTCGCCACCCGCGGGCCGAGCGATCAGGCTCGCCGGACCCTCGCCCACGACGTACGGGCCGCCGTCCCCGACCACGCCGACCGCGTCCTCACCGACCCCGCCTGGCCGGCCCTCGCCACCGTCCTCGCCGACGCCGAAGCCGGCGGCCACAAACCCCACCAGCTCCTCAAGGAGGCCGCCGCCCAGCGCGAACTCACCACCGCCCGCCAACCCGCCCGCGTCCTGATCACCCGCATCCAGCACACCAGCCGCAACCCCGCCCCCAACCCCCGCGCCGAAGCCGCCCGCCGCCGCTCCACCATGGCGCCCGCGCCCAGCGGACAGGCCCGGAACCCCCAGCCCACCACGGCACCCACGACCCCCACCGCCCAGCGCCACCGACAGCGCTGACAGCCACAAGGAGCCCTATGGCAGCCACCCGACAGCCACACGCCTACACCACCGGAGCGCACCCGCAGGGTGCCGACCCCACTGCAGCCGACAGCAAGGAGACCGCCCTGAAGATCCACCCCGCCGCCGACATCTTCCCGATGCTCAGCGAGGACGAACTGCTCGACCTCGCTGAGTCGATCAAGAACGAGGGCCTGCGCAAGGCCATCGTCCTCGACTCCGACGGTGTCCTTCTCGACGGCCGCAACCGTCTCGCCGCCTGCGAGATCGCCTGCGTCGAACCACGCTTCACCACCTACACCGGCAGCAACCCCCGAGCGTTCATCCTCTCCAGCAACGTCTACCGTCGACACCTCAGCAAGGGCCAGCAGGCCATGATCACTGCCATGGCCTGTTCCGTTTCGGGACACTCCCTGCGCGACCTGGCCAAGACCCACAGCCTCAGCCGCACCCGCCTCTCCGCCGCCAACGTCGTCCTCACCTACTCCCCCGACCTCGCCGAACAGGTCCGCGTCGGCGCCTTCCCGCTCGATGCCGCCTACGACATCGCCCGTGAGCACAAGGCGAAGGCCGCAGCATTCCAGGAGAAGCGCGACCGCCTCCGCGAGCAGGCCCCCGACCTGGCCCAGCTCGTCACCGAAGGCCACCTCACCCTCGACGAAGCCATCATCACGCTGGAGGAACGACAGGAGGACAACCGCATCCGGAAGCAGATCGCCGACGCTGACGAGCTCCATCTCGCAGACGGCCACACGACCCCACCTCTGGCCCAGCTTGCCGAGCAGGGAGACATCACCTGGCACCAGGCCCACCAGCGCGCCGAACAGTTCCTCGCCCACCGACAGGACACCATCCACCACGCACGGCAGGCCCTGGAACAGATCGCGGAGAACTGGGGCATCGTCCAGAACCTCGCCGCCCGACCCGACACCGCCTACGCGCGAGAGGTCGTAGAGGCTCTCCCGCCAGAGGCCCGCGCTATCGCCCAGCGCCTGATCAGCCTGGAC
Organism: Streptomyces sp. NPDC058872; assembly: GCF_042743065.1. Lineage (NCBI taxonomy): Bacteria > Bacillati > Actinomycetota > Actinomycetes > Kitasatosporales > Streptomycetaceae > Streptomyces > Streptomyces sp. NPDC058872. The sequence goes on along the minus strand of NZ_JBHYMK010000102.1, from coordinate 6,237 downwards.
TGAGCCAGAGCACGCCCTCGGGGCCGGAGCCAGAACGCCGGCCCCGAGGGCGATCGCCTACACCACCGACTTCCGCACTGCTTCGGCCAGCTCGCTTGCACGCACATCGTCGGAGCCGCTGACGATGTGGTTCATCGCGTAGCCGAAGGCGATGCCGTGCTCGGGGTCGGCGAAGGCGAGTGAGCCGCCGCGGCCGGTGTGGCCGAAGGCGTTCGGGCCGGTCATGAGGTTGCCGTCGGTGGGGAGCATGTAGCCGGTGCTGAAGCGGCTCGGAAACACCAGCACCTGGTCCATCCCAGTGGCCTGCTCTTCGGTTGCCGACGCCAGGGTCTCGGGGGCAAGTAGACGTACGCCGTCGACTTCGCCGATCAGGGCGGCGTACATGCGGGCGAGTGCCTGTGCGGTGCCGATTCCGTTGGAGGACGGGAGTTCGGCGGCCTGCACCTCGGGGGAGTCGAAGTCGATCGCGGCCGGGTCGGTGACCGCGAAGGCCCGGTTACTGAAGGAGTTCGGGTCACGCCAGGCGGCGACCTGTTCGCGGAGTTCCTCGGGAACGTCCTCGGGGGGAACGGTGGTGAGGTCGACGGCCGGGCGCTGGTACGCCATGCGGCTGACTCGCTCGCGTTCGCTCGCCGGCAGGCCGATGAAGAAGTCCAGCCCGAGCGGGCCCGCGATCTCGTCGGCGAAGAAACGGCCCGGCGAACGGCCGGAGACTCGGCGGATCACTTCGCCGACCAGCCAGCCCCAGGTGCGACCGTGGTACCCGTGTGCGGTGCCTGGAGTCCACAGCGGGCGCTGGGCCGCCAGCGCTGCTGCCATGGGGTCCCAGGCCAGTGCCTCGGCCAGCGGCAGCGGTTGATCGAGGGCGACCAAGCCGGCCTGGTGGGACAGGAGCCAGCGGACGGGGATGTCCGCCTTGCCGTTCGCCGCGAACTCCGGCCAGTACTTCGCCACCGGCGCGTCGAGGTCGAGCATGCCGCGCTCGACCAGCATGTGCGCCGCGGTCGCGGTGGCTCCCTTGGTTGCCGAGTAGACCAGCTGCAAGGTGTCCCGCGTCCACGGTCGGCCGGTGTCGACGTCGGCGACGCCACCCCACAGGTCGACCACCGGCCGGCCGTGCCAGTAGACGCACACGGCCGCGCCGATGTCTCCGTGCTGGGTGAAGTTCGCTGCGAACGCCTCGCGGACCGGTTCGAACCCGAGTGCTACCTCACCGTTGATCGTCGTCATACCGTTCATCCTGGCAGCCGCGCTGCTCTCACTGACAGGGGAACTGGCCTGTGCTCAGAGGCATTCGGCATCGACGCGTACGACAAGCGTCACGCGTTCGCCCCTCGTGATCGGCCGTACGCCGTGGATGTGGTCGCGGGTGGCGGGGAAGGCGACCAGGGTGCCGCCGGGCGGCTTGATCTCCTGGGCGGGGTTCTCGAAGAAGAGCTCCCCGCCGCCGTAGGAGTCCGGCGTGTTGAGCCAGACCACGAGGGTGAGGTCGCCGCCGACGACGGGCTGGCCATTGGTCCGGGCCCGTTCGCGCTCGATGTCGGTGACCTCGTCGTGGTGGGCGACGAAGCCGACGCCGGGGCCGTAGCGGTAGACGACCGCCGGCTGCGTGGGTATGCGCTTCGGGGCGATCTCGAAGTGGCTGCGGACGTGGGCGGCGCAGTGGGCGATGACCGCCTCCTGCAGGTGCGTTGGGATCTCGACGTACTCGCTCTTGCGCAGCGATTCGTCGATGACGCCCTGGTAGGTGCGCGGGTGGGCGGTGTGGTTCTTGACGTGGTCCATCAGCGCTCCGCAGAGGCTGAGGGGGATGGCGCTCTCTACTACGAGCGGTAAGCGGCTCTTCCAGGTCACGAGGTGGGCTCCTTCCACCAACGGGTGCCTTCGGGCGAGTCCTCGAGGATCACGCCCTGCTGGGTGAGCTGGTCTCGGATCGCGTCGGCCTCGGCGAACTTCTTCGCCGCGCGGAGCCGGTCGCGTTCCTTCACGAGTTCGTCGACGGCGGCGTCGCTCTGGGCGGCGCCGGGGATGTCGAAGGTGCCGAAGAGGTTGTTCACGTCCTCGATCAGCCGCAGGGCGGCCGGGCCGGCCGGCTCCTCCATGCGGTTCTGCTCGCGGATGTACTGGAACAGGACGGCGAGGGCACCGGGGGTGTCGAAGTCGTCGTCCAGGCGCTCGCGCATCTCCTTCCAGGCGTCCGTCGCCCGTGCGGCGTTCGCCGGGCTGTCGGTGTGCGCGGGGTCGATGGTCCGGGCGAAGTTCTCGATCCGGCGGCGTGCCCCTCGGGCCTGCTCCAGGGTGGAGTCGTTCAGCTCCATGGACGAGCGGTAGTGCTGGGAGAGGAAGGCGTGCCGCAGGGTGCGGAAGTCCGTCCGGGCGAGGGCGTCGCGGATGGTGAGGAAGTTGCCGGTGCTCTTCGACATCTTCTCGCCGTCGACCCGCAGCAGACCGGTGTGCATCCAGTAGCGGGCCAGGGGCTCGATGCCGGAGGCGGCTTCCATCTGCGCGACCTCGGCCTCGTGGTGCGGGAAGATGAGGTCGACGGCACCGCCGTGCAGGTCGTACGAGGGCCCGAAGAAGTGCTCCGTGATCGCGGTGTCCTCGATGTGCCACCCCGGCCGGCCCTGGCCCAGCTCGGTCTCCCAGAACGGCTCCCCGTCCTTGCGCCCCTTCCACAGGGCGAAGTCGCCCGGGTTGCGCTTCTTCGAGTTGTCGTCGATCCGCGACACCGAGTCCTCGGGGCGGAGATCGGTACGGCCGGAGAGCTTGCCGTACGCGGGGAACGAGGCCAGGTCGAAGTACCAGCCGTCGTCGAGCTGGTAGGCGTGGCCGCGCTCGATCAGCCGCTTGATCTGGTCCACGATCGCGTCGATGTGGTCGTGGGCCCGCGCGTGGACGTCGACACGGGTGTTCCCCAGTGCGGCCATGTCCTCCAGGTACTGCTTCTCGAAGAGGGCCGCGATCTCCTCCGGCGGGACGCCCTGCTCCGCAGACCGCCGGATGATCTTGTCGTCGACGTCGGTGATGTTCTGGAGGTACGTGACCTTGTACCCGCTCGCCTCCAGGTACCGGGCGATGAAGTCGAACTGCGTGTACGTCTTCGCGTGCCCGACGTGGCTGGGGCCGTACACGGTGGGTCCGCACACGAACATCCGCACCTCGGCCTCCCGCTCAGGGCGGAACTCCTCGGTCTGGCCGTTTAGCGTGTTGTGGACCTTGATCGACATCATGCCTCCTGTGTAAGCGGATCACGCAGCGTACTGACGCCCGGACATAAGCGTCTAACTGGAACCGCCGCTCTCGCCGAAGGGGACGAATCGCGGGGACGGCAGGGTGGCGAAGGCCGACGCCTCTCCCCCGAGCAGGTGGTGGTTGGCCTGCTGGTACGCCTTCCGCACGGCCTCGATCGCCCCGGGGCTGAGATCCATCCCGACCACGCGGCAGAACTCGCTCAGGGCCTCGCACCGCCGCTCCAGGTCGACCATCGACAGCGGGTCGCACTGCTGGGCCTCGATCAGCAGGTTCTCCTGCTCGCTGCTGATCAGGCCGAGTGCGCCGAGGGAGTACAGCTTCCACTTCATGTTCGGCAGCAGCTGGCCCGATCGCGCGTACATCCAGTCCACGACCTCGTCCAGCGCCCCGGAGAGGACGAAGTGGCCCGTGGGCACTCCGACCCGCCGCGCCATGCGCAGCGGGATCTCACGCACGTCCCAGGTGAGCCGGTTGTGCAGCCGGTGGGTCTCGCCTTCCAGGCGCTGGAGCTGCTCGCGCGTCTTGTGGGAGATCAGTGCCGCGAAGGCTTCCTCGCGGTCGAACAGCGGCTCGCCCTTGTTCCCGTAGGCGTCGCACTTGTCGCTGTTCCACGTCGTGCGCGGGTCGGCCTCGTATTGGAAGAGGAGCTGGTGGACGTTGACCTCCATGCGTCCCCAGGGGACGGGCAGGTGGAAGCTGAACTCCGGTATCCAGGCGGGGAGCCGGCCGCGGACCAAGGCGTACGTGTCCGTCGGCCGCAGCCTCCACTCGTCCTCCTTGAGCGGGACGTCGAGGATGACGGCCAGGTCGAAGTCGGAGTCGGTGCTGAAGCGAGTGACGTTGCGGGGCGCGACCGCCGAGGAGGACAGGACGTAGAGCGCCTGGACCTCGGGCATCGTCTTGAGCGTGTCGAGCAGACCTCCGGCTGCGGCGCGGGCCTGCATTCTCAGGTTTTCCACGGGAACTCCTTGGTCAGATGATCGGGCGATCCATCACGGAGCGGAGCGCGGGAACGAGCTCCAGCGCGACGCCGCCGTGGGTGCGCTGGATGTGTGCGAGGGAAGGGCTGCTGTTGCCCTCGATGACCACAGGTCCGCCGGGCGTCAGTGCGATGTCCCAGCCGATGAAGGGCACCTGCGGGAAGAGGCGGGCACAGCGCTCGGCCAGCTCTCGGACCTCCGTCATGCGGGAGATCCGGTGGTCGGCGAACTGCACCGAACTGACCCGGTGGCGGGTGTGGGCATTCAGGTACCGGTCGTAGCCGTGGCGGTCGAGTCGCCCGTTGGGGTGAACACGGATCTGCATGCCGCCGACGGCTGAGTTGTCCGTGGTGCTCTCGGCGTCGCCGAGCTTCAACATCACGTACAGGACCTCGGCTTTGCCTTCGCGCAGCAGGGTGATCACGCGGAACGTGTTGAGTGCGTACGGGTTCAGCACGTCCAGGTCGGGGTGCTGCGGCACGTGCTGCTCAACCAGCCACGTGCCCCACCGCTTCGCGTAGGCCGGCAGGTCGAAGGCGTCCTCGCCAGGCCGCACGATTGCGACGCCGGACCCACCGCTGGAGTAGCGGGAGGGCTTGACCACCACGCGGCCGAGTCCGGAAGCGTGGTCGAGGACCTCCGTCAGCGGCACCACATCACCGCCGGACGTCACACCCGTGCGGCGGTCACCGCTCGCGATGAGCGCGGGCTGCGGGACGCCGGCGGAGGCGAGGATCCTCTTGCAGGACGTCTTGTCGTCCAGGTCGATCGCGTCCCGGTTCACGCGGGGAAGGAGCCGGTGGAACAGGGCGCTCTCAGGCAGGTACGAGCAGGCCCGCTCGGCAGACACCTCGCGCCGGTACCCGCCGTAGCGGAAGTAGTGGAAGGGCAGGCAGCGCCACCGCGCGGAGACCTTCACCAAGTCCCCGGTGATGCGGGCCAGGCTCTTCCTGTCCTCGTCGCGCAGCATCGCCGGCAGGTGCTCGCTCCGCAGCTGCCGCACCTGGTAGGGGAGAAACCGCACGCCGGACACGCGAGGAAGGACCTGGGTGCGGAACCACTCCTCGGTCACGGCCTGGCGGTGGTTGAAGCCGCGGTTCGCGGTACGTCTCATGGTGCTCCTCCCGTTTCTCAGTGGTTCGGGGTTCCGGCGATGGCCAACGTGACGACGAGCGCACTGACGACGATCACGTAGGCCACGACAGCGAGGCGCTGCCTCATCGGGCGGGCCCGATGTTGTCGGCCGCGGTCGACCAGGCGATGCCGTTCGCGGGCTGGATGTGGGCGATACGGATGAGTCGGCCGCCGTGCCTCTCGTGGACGACGGCCGTCAGCTCCCCCTCACCCCGGCTCGCGATGTCGCGGACCATGCGGTGAAGGAGGGGGTGGTCCTCCCGGCCCTCGGCATCGACCGGATTCACCGCTCGGACTCCTCGCGGTCGCTCGCTGCGCGACGGAGGAATCTCTCCCACCCGGATTCGGCGCGGGCGCGGAGGGCCGGGCTCGGACCGGCCGGCGGCTCGGGAACCGTGTGCTGTCGTCCGCTGGCACCGGGCCTACGGACGGGCAAAGGCTGGCTCATCACGACCTCCTCGGGGGGTGCAGCCCGTCACCCACGCGAGGGACATCGATGACGGGCTGCGGTCCTGGGAGCCGTCCGGAGCGGGGCGGGGGAGCCGGTTAATCCGGGTGCTCAGCTCCGAACGGCGTGAGGCCCAGTGAACGGCCGCGGACTACCGGCCCGGAATGTTTCCAGGGGGTTCCTCCAGCGAGAGAAACCCCCGTTTCGCGCACGCACGGGGAGTAGCCTCCTGACTACCAACCTGAGGGGAGGGTGGGATGTCTGACCCGATGGCTCTGCACCCGCTGACCTACGTGCGAGAAGGCAAGGGCTGGGGCAAGGCCGAGTTAGACCGACCGGCAATAGGCAGCCGCTGTCGAGTGATCGGGCGGGGTGGATGCAGTGCGGGCACGGGTCCACATGATCATGGAGTTCTCTACGCTC
>NZ_JBHYMK010000101.1:820-15990 GCF_042743065.1 Streptomyces sp. NPDC058872 | reverse complement strand
GACGCCACCAGGCAACAGCCCGACAAAGCCACTACCAACGACGGTCCGCCAACGAACCCACCGGGTAGATCACAAAACCGCACTGGAGTACTAGCACGAGGAGTTCGTATGTCATGGAGGAGGCGTACGGGTCGCGGGGCCCGTACGGGTTGCAGAAACCGTACGACGGACCCGTGCCGAGCCGGATGAGGGCGAGGGCGGGGCGACTCGGAGGATGAGGGGGGTCACTTCGCCATGGTCACTGCGGGCGACGGCATCGGGGACGACGCGGCGGGGCTCCTGCTTGCCGTGTACCAGGAGCTGCGCCGACGGGGCGTCTCGGACTTCGAGGAGGTCCGCAGACAGCTCGGGCTCGCGCCGGAGGATTACGAGCGCTGCCGCAGCGAGCTCCTCGCCCTGGGGCTGATCGTGCCCACCGGGCAGGTGCACGCCACCGTCGCGGCGGTTCAGGACGGGAGTTGGCGGTCCGAGGCGGACTCGGTGGCGGCGATCGATCCGGAGATCGCGCTCCTGCGGCTCTTGGAGCGGGAGCGGGAGCGGCTGCGGGAGCACCTGGCCGAGGCGGACCGGGCGTACGGCACCCTGGAGGTCCTGGCGGGCTCGTACCTCCGGGCCGAGGCGCTGACCAGGGCGGAGGCGCACGTGGAGGCGCTGACCGACTACCGCAGGATCCAGCAGGCCATCGAGGACATCACGGACGTGATGCAGGAGAGTTCGGCGGCGATGCACCCGGGGAGGCCGGGACGGCAGGTTCCGGAGCTGATGCTCGACCGGGACCGGCGGCAGCTCGCGAACGGGGTGCGGGTGCGCGCCGTCTACGGCCGGCAGGAGGCCGCGGACCCGGAGATGGAGGAGTTCCTGGGGCGGCGGGCGGAGCTGGGGGTGGAGATCCGGCTCGCCCCGGTGGTGCCGATGAACATGATCATCGCGGACCAGCAGTTCGCCCTGGTGCCGATCCGGCCGGAGGAACCGGGCGAGGGCGCGATCCTGGCGCGGGGCAGTGCACTGGTGCGGCCGTATCTGAGCCTGTACGAGCACTGTTGGCACACGGCGACCCCGTACGGGAACGAGGCGGCGGCGGAGGCGGGGGGCGACGGGCTTTCGGAGCAGCAGCGGGCGGCGCTGCAGATGTTGGCCTCGGGAATGAAGGACGAGCGGATCGCACGCGCACTGGGGGTGTCGCTGCGGACGGTCAGTCGGATGATTTCGGAGCTGATGCAGGAGCTGGGGGCGACGAGCCGTTTCGAGGCGGGTGCGCGGGCGGTGCGGCTCGGCTGGTTGGATTGATCCGCCGCGGAATTGCCGGGGCCCCGCAATCGTGGCAGCGATTGCGGGGCCCGGTCGTCGAGCAATTCCGGAATTCCCGGGGAACGACCCGGTGCGTGCGATCAGTTGGTGGGGCTGGGGGTCGGGTCCGTCGGGGGGACCGGCCAGCCGTTGTCGTCCGCGACGCCGGCGATGGTGTGGGGGACGACCGGGTCGCTGCCGGGGGACACGGCGAAGGCGGCGCCGGCCGCGACGGCCGTGCAGGCGACCATGGCGACGATGAACTGACGGGCGGCCTTCCGGATTCCGACGCTCTGTCGAGTGGTCATGATTCCTCCAGGAGTTGGTGGGTGAATTCCGTCTTCCGGGGCCCGTGCCGCCGGGTGTTCCCTGAAGACGTCTCCATTCTGTCCCGGCCTCCTATTCGGATCCAGGGATCGTCTCTGCGTGGATCTGCCATGGCGTGGATGCGTCAATACGCCTTCGCCGCAACGGAATTGCCGCATCCGGGGCCCGTCATATCTTTGGTTGAACCAAAAGAGGTGTTAGACTCGTGCTACGGCCTTCTCGTTCCTCCAGGAGAGGGGGGCCGTCGGGGCAGGGGCGTGCCGCCGCCCCTGCCCACCTTCCTGCGCGAGCGCCCCCCGGTACACCTCGACGGTCCGACCGGCCGAGGCCCGCCAACTCATCCGCCGGGCGTGGCGCACCGCCGCCTCCCCCATCGCCGCCACCACCTCCGGACGCCCCGCCAGCCCGCGCAGCCGTCGTGCGTACTCCACCGGGTCGTGCCCCCGCACCAGCATTCCCGTCACGCCGTCCCGCACCGCCGTCGGCAGCCCGCCCACCGCAGCCGCCAACACCGGCGTCCCGCACGCCTGCGCCTCCACCGCCACCAGGCCGAAGGATTCGCTGCGCGAGGGCACCACCAGCACGTCCGCGGCCCGGTACCAGTCCGCGAGCCGCTCCTGCGGCACCGGCGGGGAGGGCAGCAGCACCTCGGCCACCCCCAGCTCCTCGGCGAGCCGTCGGGCCGAGCCCTCCGCGGAGGCACCCGAATGCCCGCCGATCACCGGGACCAGGAGTCGGCGCCGCAACCCCGGCTCCTCCCGCAGGAGTTCGGCCACCGCGCGGACCAGCACGTCCGGGCCCTTCAGGGGCTGGATGCGGCCTGCGTACAGCGGCACGAACGCACCGGCCGGAAGTCCGAGCCGGGCGCGGGCCGCCGCCCGCCCGTCCCCCGGGTGGAAGGTGCGGAGGTCGACCCCCGGCCGCACCACCTCGGTCCGCGCCTCCTCGGCCCCGTACAGGACGCGCAGGGCCTCCGCCTCGTCCGCCGTGTTGGCGATCAACCGGTCCGCACTGGCGACCACCTGGTGCTCCCCGCGGACCCGGAGCTCGGGCTCGGGGGCGTCGCCCTCGGCCAGCGAGGCGTTCTTCACCCGGGCCAGGGTGTGCGCGGTGTGCACGAGCGGCATCCGCCAGCCGACGGCCGCGATCCGACCCGCCTGCCCGGACAGCCAGTAGTGCGAGTGGACCAGGTCGTAGCGCCGTTCCTCCTTGAGCAGCGCCAGCGAGAACGGCACCACCAGGTCGGGCATCGCCTCCTTGGGCAGCGGTCTGCGCGGCCCGGCGTGCAGATGGCGGACCCGCACCCCCGGGGCGAGCTCGACGAGGGGCGGCGCCCCCTCGCCCCGGCAGCGGGTGAACAGGTCGACCTCGACGCCCTGTTCGGCGAGGGCGCGGGAGAGCTCGACCATGTAGACGTTCATGCCTCCGGCGTCCCCCGTCCCGGGCTGGTGGAGCGGGGAGGTGTGGACGCTGAGCATGGCGACGCGCAGGGACACGTGGGGCTCCTGGGGTGTGGGGCCGCGCGTCCCTGCGCGGGGCTCGCGCGCACGGTCACGCGGCAGGGGGAGGGGAGGGGTGCGGTGTTGGCCGGTGGGTTCGAGGAGGTACTGAAGTACTTAGTTGCTTAGTAGTAGAGGAGGTCAGAAACCGAAGACCGGGCCCGACGGCGGCGCCAGCCGGGTTCCCGGCAGCGGGCCGGTCAGGGCCTGCCAGTCCACCGGACGCCCGGGTGCCACCCGGAGCGCCGCGGCGAGCCGGTCGGCGCCCTCCGGCATCACCGGCCGCGACCACGCCGACAGTGCCGAAGCCACCGCCAGTTGGGTCGCCAGCGCCGGGAGGTGGCGACAGGAGGTGCTGGGCCGGCACCGTTCGTGGGCGTTGACGTGGCCGAAGTCGGCCGTCGAGCGGACCATTTCGTCCAGGACGGCGACCGCCCGGCGCGGGTCGAAGGCGTCCGGGCCGTACGCCTCGCGCAGGTCGTCCACGCCCCGGTGGAGCCGCCGCTCCAGGACCTCCCAACCGGTGCCGCCGGGCAGCGCCTGCGGGGCGAGCCCGCCGCACTCCTCGCGCACGGCCGAGAAGAGCCGGGACAGCCAGCCGTTCCAGTTCTCGTCCAGTTCGTGCCGGGCGGCGCCGAGCCGCTCCCGCTGGAAGACCGTGCGGCGGCCGAGCGGACGGGACTGGAGGACGTGGCGGCGCAGGGTGTCGGAGCCGTACTCGGTGAGCAGGTCGAGCGCCCAGACGTTGCCCTCCTGGACGCCCTCCTCGATGACGTACGACTCGTTGACGTTGAAGTCCTGCGGCAGCTTGACGTCCTGGGCCAGCAGCAGCACCGGCAGCAGCACGGCGTGGCAGAAGGCGTGTCCGAAGCCGCAGAAGTGGATGGCGCGGCGGGGCAGCGGGCCCGTGGGGTCGTGGCCGAACAGGTGCATCGCGGCGGCCTCGAAGCACCCGTCGATCCGGTGCTCGGGGAAGCCCTCGACGGGAACCGGGAGTCCCCACTCGGCGGGCTGGCCGACCGCGATGTCCGGGAGCCCGTCCTCCACCAGCGACTCGCACAGCGCGGCGAGCCGGGGCGGCAGGCCCGCCGTCGCCCAGTAGTCGGCGAGCACGTCCCGGAACGGCTCCAGCGGGACGTAGAGCCGGCGGCAGCGGCGGGCGACCGCCGGGGCGTCGCAGAGCGCGCAGCGCGCCGAGATCAGGTCGCCGCCGTCGTTGGGGCGGGCGCACTCGTGGCACATGCCGCCGTCGCTGACCGCACCGCAGTGCGGGCAGGTCCCGGTGGCGTGTGCCCCGTGCAGCCAGCGGTCACACGGCTCGCAGTACGGGAGCAGCCGGGTCCGGGGGGCGATGACGCCCTGGGCGTAGAGCTTCGCGAAGAGGTCCTGCACCCAGCGCCCGTAGCCCTCGTCGCGGCGCGGGCTCACGATGCGGTCGAACTGCACCCCCGAGCGCAGCCAGTCGGCGGTGATCGCGGCGCGGTAGCCCTCCGCGACCTCCTCGGGCTTGCGGTGGTGCCGCAGCGCCCGGACCTCGACGGAGCTGGCGTGGTCGGCGGTGCCGGTGGTGAAGCGGACCGCTTCGCCCTCGGCGCGCAGGTAGCGGGTGAGGACGTCGGCGGCGACGTACGGCCCGGCGAGGTGGCCGATGTGCAGTTCGCCGTGGGTGGCGGGAGGGGTCGCGGTGATCCAGACAGGGGTGCTCATGTGGGACCTCCTTGACGCTGTGGTGCGGTGGGCTTCAGCGGTCGCGGTCGGCGGTGTGCGGTCGGTCGGGGGGCGATGTGCGGCTGGTCGGGGGGCCATGCGCGGTCGGTGCGGCCGGTGCACGGTCGGGGGGCGGTGGGGGGCGGTGGGGGCGGCAGGGCGGACGGGCGGCTCAGCGGGGCTCGAAGTGGAAGGACCGGATGAAGCAGTCGCGCGGCTGCTCGACGGCGTAGACGATGCACTCGAAGAGGGCCTGGGTGGTGAGCTTCTCGTCGGGCGCGATGCCGTCCGGGTTCGACCCGTCCCATTCCGCGAAGCGCGGGTCCGAGGTCGAGAAGTCCGGGGGGAAGAGGGAGAAGACCCGGACCCCGGAGGGCCGCAGCCTGCGCGAGAGGATGTCGGCGAAGCCGGCCTGGGCGCTCTTCGCCGCCCAGAAGGCCTCGTGGGCGGCGCCGGCGGTCGCGGCGGAGGCGCCCTCGGCGTCCCGGACGGCGACCATGTTGACGATGTCGGGCCGCAGCGATCCCCGCAGCAGCGGCAGGAAGTGCTTCACCATGAGGACCGTGCCGCCGGCCGTCGACTCGATCGTCTCGACGATCTCGGCGTCGCTGGCCGCCTCCAGGTCCATGCCGTCGAGCCAACGGGCCCCGTTGTTGACCAACAGGTCGACACGGTCGGTGTGTTCGCCGACCCGGGCCGCGAACTCCCGGATCTCGGCGGGTCGGCTGAGGTCGCAGCCGAAGGCGTGGATGCGGTCGCGGGCCGAGCCCATCACCTCGGCGCGGGTGCGCTCGGCGGCCTCGACGGTCCGCGCCGACACGTAGACCTCGGCACCGAGATGGGCGAATCCGACGGCGAGCGCACGGCCGAAGTAGCGGGACGCTCCGGTCACGACGACACGCAGGTTCTCGAATTTCATGTGTGTCTGCTCTCCCCACGGATACCGATGGCCGGGCCAGTTCAGCGTGGTTTCAGCCTGGCAGAGGAAAGCGGCGACGAGCCCGGCGAGAGGGGTGCGCGTTCACGCCGTTGCGTGGATGCGCCAGGGCAGTTCGAGGGTTTCGAGGACCTCGGCGCGCTTGTGGTGGACCCGGATGCGGTCGGGTGCCGCGGAGACGGTGACGGTGCCGTCCGGGGTGCGCACGGCACCCTGCACGGCGGGCACCACGGTCCCGTCGAGGGCCCCGGCGGCGGCGAGGGCGGCGGCCCCGGTGAGGGCGAGCCGGGGGTGCCAGCCGTCGACGGTGAGCGCGCGGACGGCGAGGCCGTCGGCGGTCTCGGTGAAGGCGGCGATCTTGGGCAGGGCGGAGCCGGGCGGGTGGCCGAGTCGGCGGGCCGCTTCGGCACGGAGCGCGAGGAGCCGGGCCCGGAGGTCCGTGCCGGGCAGCCGGCGGGCGTCGACGAAGACGTACGGATTGCCGTACCGCACGAGGGAGACGGGCACGCCGTGGAGCACGTCGACGGGGCGGCCGGTGGGGAGGGTGCCGGGCGCGGTGGGCGGCCTGAGGAAGCTGAGGGTGTACGCGACGCCGGGCGGGACGCCGCTCGCGCTGCCGGACGGGTCCTGGTGCTGGTCCTGGTGCTGGTGCTGGTCCTGGTGCTGGTCCTGGTGCTGCGGCTCGCAGAGCACGGTGTCGCCGGTCGTCACGGTGCGGACGGTGACGGGGCCGGGGCGCCCGTCGGCGACGACGCAGGCGAGGAGGGAGTGCCCGCAGCCGGCCCGGAAGTCGAAGGAGCCGTCGGGGAGGGCCTGGACGAAGCGGTAGGAGAGCCGGGCGGGGGCGTCCGGGGTGCGGGGGGACGGGGGACCGTAGAGGGCGATCTTGTTGAGGGCGGCGTACCGGGTCGTGGCGAGGGTGCGCCGCAGGTGCAGGAGTTCGTGCCGCAGGGCGAGTGCCCCCGGGGGAAGTCGGTCGAGGCGGACGACGAGGGTGGGGCCGGGTGCGTCGTGGGCGCGGACGACGGTGACGGGCACCGTGTCGACCGGCCGCCCCTCCGCGGCGGGACGGGGTGCGGCACCGCCCGGGCGGACGGCTCCCGGTGCGGGTCCGGGGCGGTGCCGGGGCGGGGGTTCAGGCCGCACAGCCCACCGGGATCCGCATGCCCTGGACGACCTCCGTCCACAGTTCGTGGACGGCCAGGGACCAGAGGGTCAGGGCGGCTTGGGGCGTGGGACGGTCCAGGTGGCGGGCCAGGAGCTTGGCCACCCGGTCCGCGCGGACCTTGCCGCCGAGGACGAGTCGCGCCGGCGACAGCAGGTCGCGCACCAGGTCGAGGAGCGGGCCGCCGGGCGCCAGCATGGCCGCGACGGGGAGGGTGAAGGGCTGCTTCGGGCGCCGCAGGACGGACCCGGGCAGCAGGTCGACACCCGCCTCGTAGAGCGCCCGTTTGCCCGTCCGGGCCTGTGCCGGCAGGGACCGGGCGTGGCTGACGACGGAAGGTTGGCAGAACGGCAGCCGCGCCTCGACGGCCCAGGCCATGGAGAGGTGGTCGAGGCGGCGCAGGTGGTAGGCGGGGAGGCGCCAGCGGGTCTCGAAGGCGGTCATCGCGGTGATCCGGTCCGCGCCGACGGCCTCCGCGGAGCGGAGTTCCTGCTCGATCCGGTCGGCGGCGGACCCCCGGTCGGCGATGTGGGCGCGGTAGTTGGCGGTGTAGAGGTGTTCGCGGAGCAGGCGCGGGGCCGCCGCGAGGGCGTCCGCGTAGGCGCCGGCCCAGTCGCTGCCGGCCGGCGCCGCGAGGGCGGCGCGCATCCGGTCGTACCCGCCGAAGAGCTCGTCGGCCCCGTCGCCGGCGAGGGCGACGGTGAAGCCGCTCTCGCGGACGGCGCGGAAGAGGGCGTAGGTGGAGACGGTGATGGGGTCGGCGTTGGGCTGGCCGAGGTGGCGGACGGTCCGGGTGAGGAGCGAGCCGAGTTCGTCGGGGTCGACGGCGACCTCGTGGTGGACGGTCCGGGCGCGGCGGGCGACGGCGCGGGCGTGTGCGGACTCGGAGTCGGGCCACCGGCCCCGGTAGGTGAGGTGGAAGGTGTGCAGCGGCGGTGCGTCGGTCTCGCGGGCGTGTTCGGCGGCGAGGGCGGTGACGAGTCCGGAGTCGAGGCCGCCGCTGGTGACGGCGCAGACGGGCACCTCGGCCCGGGCGAGCCGGCGCACCTCGTGCCGCAGCACGTCCTGGGTGTCGCCCGCGGGCGTCGCGCGGTGCGGGCCGCGGCGGCGGACGACGGGTGCGGCGCCGGGGCGCACGAGGGCGGTGGCGCCGGGCGGGAGCACGTCGATGCCGTCGAGCGCGGTGTGGGTGGAGAAGGAGGTGCGGGTGGCGAGGAGGGTGTCGAGGGCGTCCTCGCGGGGGGAGATCCGGACGCCCTCGAAGGCGAGCAGGGCGGGGATCTCGGAGGCGAAGCGGGTGGAGCCGTCGTACGGGTCGTGGTGCAGGTGGAGCGGTTTCATGCCCATGTCGTCGACGGCGAGGACGAGTCGGGTGCTGCCGGGGCGCAGGTCGAGGACCGCGACGGCGAACATGCCGTCGAGGTGTTCGGCGAAGGCGGGCCCGTGCTCGGCGTAGAGCGCGGGGAGCAGGGTGCCGTCGCAGCGGTCGGGGAAGCGGTGGCCGCGGGCCGCGAGGGCGCGGCGGAGCTCGGCGTGGTTGTAGATCTCGCCGTTGAGCACGGCGAGGATCCCGGGCAGGTGGGGCAGCCGGTAGGGCTGTTGGCCGCCGCAGGGGTCGGTCACCGCGAGCCGGTCGCAGCCGAGCGACCAGCCGGGCCCGCTGAGCACCCGGTGCTCGTCGGGGCCGCCGTGGCGCTGGCGGGCGGAGACCGCCGCGAGTTGGGCCGGCTCGGGGCGGTCCGCCCCGGCGGCGAAGGAGCCGAGGATCCTGCACATGCCGGTCACCCTCCAAGTACGTCACTTCACCTGAAACTCCCAATGTTTTGAAGCTACCAAGTTTTTGAATGGCGCGTAAGTGCCATGTCCTGTTCACGCCATGGCTTGGCCTTGCGACGCCCCCCGGCCCCCAACAGGCTTGCCCCATGGAGGACTTCAACCGGACGGCCCCCGAGTCCCTGCTGGTGGTGGCCGCACACCCGGACGACATCGAGTTCTGCGTCAGCGGCACCGTCATGCAGTGGGTCGCGCGCGGCACCCGCGTCACGTACTGCATCGTCACGGACGGCGGCGCCGGCGGTTACGACGAGGCGCTCCCCCGCCAGGCCATGGCGGACCTGCGCCGTGCCGAGCAGGTCCACTCCGCCAAGCTCAGCGGCGTCGCCGACGTGCGCTTCCTGGGGTACCCGGACAGCTTCGTGGAGCCCAGCGTGGAGCTCCGCCGCGACCTGTGCCGGGTCATCCGCGAGGTGCGGCCCCAGCGGGCCGTCATCCCCTCCCCCGAGATCAACTGGGCCCGCGTCGCCGACCTCCACCCCGACCACCGGGCCGTCGGGGACGCCTGTCTGCGCGCGGTCTACCCCGAGGCCCGCAACCCCTTCGCCCACCCGGAGCTCCTCGGGGACGAGGGCCTGGAGCCCTGGACCGTCCACGAGCTGTGGCTGATGACCGGCCCCACCCCGAACCAGTACGTGGACGTCACCCCCGTCTTCGACCGCAAGGTGGAGGCCCTGCGCATCCACACCTCGCAGACCGCCCACTTCGACGACCTGGCCGGCCTGTTGCGCACCTGGCTCGGCGAGCACGCGGTGGCCGGGGGGCTGCCCCCGGGGCGGATGGCGGAGGCGTTCCAGATCGTGCACATCGACTGATCCGCCCGACTGCCCCTCCCACCGGACCGCCCCCGCGGACCGTCACCCGGACCGCCCACACGGACCGATCGACGATCCGCGACGGCCCCCGCCGACCGGCGGGGGCCTCGCATCGAGTACGACCGCCCGGACACGGCCGGGGCACACCCGTACGCCTACTCTGGGGCCCCCGGGGTCGCCCCGGGTGGCCACAGCACGGCGACGGGAAGGAGCGAGCGCACTCATGGGTCTACTCCTGGGATGCGTCCTGTTGTTGGGCACGTGCGTGCTCTTCTCGATGCTCTTCTGGCTCGCCCGGAAGGCGGTCCGGCGCCTGCGGCTGCGCGGGCGCGGCGTGCGCGTGGAGGGAGAGTGCCTCGGGCACGTCATCGGGCGGGACACGGCCGGCGTCGTCGTGACGTACCCGGGTCCCGACGGCAAGCGCCTTCGGGCCACCTTGGACGGTTGGGAGGGCGTGTTGCCACCGGCCGGCGGCCCGGTTCCCCTCGTCTATCTTCCGGAGAGTCCCCGGATCGCAGCGAAGTGGCCGGTCGAGTACGCGCGCCTTCGTGCGGCGGGGACGGCGGTCCTGGTGCTGTGCGTGGGTCTGGGTGGGCTCGAACTCCTCGTGAAAGGGGTGCGGTTCATCGTCCACGGGGTCGGCTAGGCGCATTGCCCGGTCGGGCCCGTGACTGCGACGGAACGTCCATGGCGCCGCCCAGGTCACGGCATCTGCGACGCCACCACGGCCAGGCTCCCGGAGTATGGGGGTCGGGCAGGGTGCGTGCCAGGAAGTCGGCGTCGGCCTCTTTGACGGCCGATGCGACTTCCCGGGCCGCACGTCTGTCGAGAGCGCCGGTCGCCCGCTCCGTCAGGAGGCGATCGTCCCAGATCTCGTAGCCGGGAAGGTGTGGTCTGGGCAGGTACAGGGGTCGTCCCGGACGACGCACGAAGCCCCGCCAGCAGTGGACGGCGTGTTCGAGTGCTCGGACCGGAAGACCTCGTTCGGCCTCGAACCGGGCGGCCTGGCGACGCGTGCGGGACGAAAACGGCGAGGACCGGCGTTCGTGGCCCTGAAGGTGGGACCGGCAGACGACATCCAGGCGTAGGGCAGCCGCCGTCTTGCGGGGCATGGTTCTTCTTTCGGAGTGGTGGTCTCCGCGAGCCACTCTCCTGCGCGGCCTTGCGGTGGTTCGCACCACGAGCCGGATGGTCGGCACGCCAGCACGGTGGTGGAGCCGACCACGACGCCCCCGTCGTCGGCAGACGGCGAACGGGACGCGCCCGGCGGTTGGGGGGCCGCCGGGCGCTCGGGACCGGTTCAGCAGGGGCCGAGGTCCTGCCAGACGCCCCACTCACCGGTGGTGCCGGGCTCCTCGGCCGTGGTCCACCACTTGGCCTTCCAGGTGTGACCCCGGTGCGAGACCTGCTGGCCGCCGGTGTAGATGGCGGAGGAGACCCAGGGCGGCGCGGTGCACTGGGTCGCGCCGCCGGTGACGGTCAGCGAGAAGACCGCCGAGTGCCCGGCGGAGGGGCCGGACCCGTAGACCACGATCGCGTGGGTGCCGGAGACCGTGGCGGCCGTGGTGTTCAGGGTCAGGGTGGCGGAGCCGCCGGCCGTCACCGAGGCGGGGCTGAAGGTGGCGGTGACCCCGGCGGGCAGGCCGCTGACCGAGAGGTCCACCGTCTGTGCGGTGCCCGCGGTGACCGCGGTCTTCACCGTGGTGCTGGTGGACGCGCCCGCGGTGACGGTGGCGGAGGCCGGGGTGGTGGTCACCGAGAAGTCGTCGGTCGGGGTGGTCGTGCCGCTGGTGAAGGGGGCGAAGATCCGGGAGAAGTCCCAGGTGTCCTGCTGGATGCCGGAGCAGTGGTCGGCCGCGGCACCGCCGGGGCAGCCGCCGTTGTCGCGCTGGAGCGCCCAGAAGGAGAGCGTGTTGATGCCCTTGCCGACGGCCCAGTCGTAGACCGTGCGGGCGTTGGCGAGGGTGAAGGTCTCGGCCGGGCCGAAGTCGTCGACGCCGATCATCTCGGTGATGCCGATCATGCCCCAGAGCTGGGCGGGCGTCTTGGTGGGGTAGAGCTTGGCGAGCTGGTCGTAGAGGCCCTGGGCGGCCGTCTTGGTGTCCGCGGCCATGTCGTGGGCGGCGTTGTCGTAGTAGTCGAAGGTCATCAGGTTGACGACGTCGACGCGCGCGCCGTTCGCCACGGCGTTCTTGAGCACCGCGAGCCCGCTGGCCGCGAGGCCGCGGGTGGTCGTGGGCAGGGTGTACGAGATCTGGATCTGACGGCCGTTGGCGGCGGCCCGGTCCTGGACCAGTTTGATGGCCTTGTTGCGGCGGGTGATGCCGGCGGAGTTGTCGAGGGAGTCGACCTCGATGTCCATGTCGAGCCGGGTGAGGTCGTAGGTCGTGATGACCTTCTCGTACACGGCGGCGATCTGGTTGACGTCGGTGCAGCTGTCGGCGATCTCGGTGCCGGTGGTGTCGGCCGTGTAGCCGCCGAAGGAGGGGATGACGTCGCCGCCGCGGGACTGGATGGTCGCGATGTCGGCGCCGAAGGAGGAGGGGGCGATCGGCAGCCCGACGTCACCGTTCCAATAGGCGGTGCACGAGCCCTTGGTGGCCGTCTGGAGGAACGCCATCGTCAGGTGCTTGGCGCCGGACTGGGCACTGAGGGCGGCCGGGCTCTCCCCGGTCCACGCCTCGAAGTACGGGGCGAAGACCCGGTCCGGGAGCGGGGTGGCCGCCTGGGCGGGGGCGGTGGTGACGACGGCCAGGCCGAGGGAGGCCACGGCGGTCACGGCGGCGGTGAGGACGGAGCGGAGCGACCTCATGCGTCTCATCATGGGCAGTCCAATGATCGTGGGGGAATCCGAGGGTGCGCCAACGCCGTTGTCGCGCACGGCTGTTGAGCCAAGGAAGCGCCACGCTCCGGGGCGCGTCAATGACTTGACCCAGACTTGGACTAGACCAATTTTTCTTTTCGATGCGTGGTGCACCCACCGACGGGGCGTACGTACTGCCGCGATGCCCGCACGCGGACGGATTGGTCCAAAGAGCCACCCGCGCGAAGAGTTCGGGGCGTCTTGACGCCCGAATTGGTCCAGTCCAACCTCATGGCCGATGACATGCACACTCCAGTCCTGACATCGGAGCTCCGCCATGCCCGAGAACAGACCCCCCGGCCGTACGCGGCGCAGCGCGGTCCTCGCCACGGCCGCCCTGCTGGTCGCCGGCGGCGGCGCCCTCGCCACCGTGCCCTCGAACGCCGCCGCAGACCCCGCCCAACTGCTGCTCAACCCCGGGTTCGAAACCGGCACCCTCAGCGACTGGAACTGCTCCGGCGGCTCCGTGGTCACCACGCCCGTCCACGGCGGGACCCATGCGCTCTCCGCCGCCACCACCGGCTCCGACACGGCCGAGTGCCGGCAGACCGTGACCGTGCGGCCGGACTCCACCTACACGCTCTCCGGCCACTTCCAAGGGACCTACACCTATCTGGGCGCGACCGGCACCGGCGTCAACGCGAGCACCTGGACCCCCTCCGCCCCGTCCTGGCAGCAGCTCTCGACCACCTTCACCACCGGCCCGAACACCACCTCCGTCACCGTCTTCACCCACGGCTGGTACGGACAGGGCACCTACCACGTCGACGACCTCAGCCTCACCGGACCGGACGGCGACCCCACCACTCCCCCGACGACCACGCCCCCCACCAGCGAACCCCCCACCACGCCACCGCCGACGACCCCGCCGCCCACCACGCCTCCCCCCACGACCCCGCCGCCGACCACGCCCCCCAACGGTCCGGACGGCGACGGCAAGGTCACCACCCCCACCGGGCTGACCGTCGGCAGGACGACCCCGAACGCCGTCGTCCTCAACTGGCAGAAGTCCACCGTCCCCTCGGGCAACGGCTTCCCCGCCTACAAGGTCTACGCGGCGGGGCAGTTGATGGCCACGTCGATGGGGCCCGCGGTCGCCGTCAGCTCCCTGCTCCCCGACACCACCTACACCTTCAGCGTGCAGGGCTACAGCGGATCACACGCCTCCGCCCAGTCCTCGACGGTCACCGTCACCACTCCCCCGGCACCCGCCGCACCGGCCACCGGCTCCCTCGCCTCGGCCTACTTCGACCAGTGGGGGATCTACGAGAACGCGTACTTCCCCCGGCACGTGGCGAAGAGCGGGGCCGCGGCCAAGCTCGACGTCATCCAGTACGCCTTCGAGAACATCCACCCCACCGACCACACCTGCTTCGAGGCGATCAAGGCCTCCGACGCGGGCAACGAGGACAACCCCAACGCCGGTGACGGAGCCGGCGACGCCTACGCCGACTACCAGGCCGAGTACTCCGCCGGCGACAGCGTCGACGGCACCGCCGACGTCTACGAGCAGCCCCTCAAGGGCAACTTCAACCAGCTGCGCCAGCTGAAGGCCGCCCACCCGAACCTCCGCCTCACCGTCTCGATCGGCGGCTGGACGTACTCCAAGTACTTCTCCGACGCGGCGGCCACCGACGCCTCCCGCAAGGCCCTGGTCTCCTCCTGCGTGCGGATGTTCCTCAAGGGCAACCTGCCGAAGAACGTCCAGGGCGACCCGTCCGGCGGAGCCGCCTCGGCCGCGGGCCTGTTCGACGGCATCGACATCGACTGGGAGTACCCGGGCTCGAACGGGGGCCACGTCGGCAACCACACCTCGCCCGCCGACAAGCAGAACTTCACCCTGCTCCTCAAGGAGTTCCGCACCCAGCTCGACGCGTACGGCGCGACCCTCGGCAAGCGGTTCCTGCTCACCGCGGCCCTGCCCAGCGGCCAGGACAAGATCGCCCACCTGGAGACCGACAAGATCGGCGCCTACCTCGACTACGCCGACGTCATGACCTACGACATGCACGGCGCCTGGGACGCGACCGGACCCACCAACCACCAGGACCCGCTGCACGACAGCCCGTCCGACCCCACCACCCCGATCACCCCGGGGACGGCCAGGTACAACGTCGACACCGCCCTCACCGCCTACACCACCGGACTGCCCGAGTACGGCATCCCGGGCGGCTTCCCCGCCGACAAGATCGTGCTCGGCGTCCCGTTCTACTGGCGCGGCTGGACCGGCGTCCCCGCCGGCGACGACCACGGCCTCTACCAGTCCGCCAAGGGCCCGACCCCCGCGAAGCCGCTGAGCCAGGAATCCGGACTCGCCTCCTGGAAGGAGCTCAACCCCACCGCGGCCACCACCCATTGGGACCCGGTGACGGAGAGCTCCTGGATCTACGACGGCACCAACTTCTGGACCGGCGACACCCCGCAGGCGCTCCGGGCGCGGGGCGACTACGTCCGGGCCAAGGGGCTCGCCGGGATGTTCGCCTTCGCCCTGGAGAACGACGACGCCGCGGGCACCCTGGTCAACGCCATGGTCGACGGCCTCACCGCACCCGGCGGAGCCGGATAGCCGCCCTGTCCCGCCCCGCCCGGAACGGACCGTGACGCGCCCCGCCCGGACCGGACACCGGGCGGGGCGCGGCCCCCGGGGGGCCCCCCCCCCCCCCCCGCGCCGCCCCCCCCCCCCCCCCCCCCCCCCCCCGGAAAACCACCCCCGCGCCCCGCCGCCGGGGCCGCGGCA
>NZ_JBHYMK010000101.1:0-810 GCF_042743065.1 Streptomyces sp. NPDC058872 | reverse complement strand
CTGTCCACCCCCTGGTCGCCGGGCACCCCCCCCCCCGGGGCCGCCGTAACCCCCCCGTGCCCCCCCCCCCCGGTACCGCCCGGGCCGGCCCCCCGCCCGCCCCGCACCCGGGGGGGGGCGCGGCCCGGGGTCGCCCCCTCCCCTCGGAGGGAGCGACCCCGGGCCCACCCCCTTGCCCCCTTGTTCACGCACGGCCGGGCGCGTCGCGCGGAGCCGGGATCAGGACGGTCCGTCGGGAGCCCCGTCGCCCTCCACATTGGCCACCATCCTGCGCAGGACCTTGAGCGCGACCACGTACTCCTCGTCGCTGACGCCCCGGTGGACCACGGCACGCACCTCGGTCGCCAGGGCACGGAGCCGGACCCGCGCGGCCTCCCCCGCCTCCGTGAGGTGCAGGCACTGCCCCCCGTCGACGCGGAGCCATCCGCGGTGGAGCAACTGGTCGATGGTCCTGGCGATCTCCCGGGGCTCGTCGGCGAGGTGCCCCAGCTGCGCGACGACCTCCGCGCGACCCGGCGCCGCGGGGCCGCCGTTCACCCGGTTGAGCACCCAGTACTGCGGTTGTGTGGCGTCGACCTCGGCCATGGCGTCACGCAGGTGCCGGGTGACGGCCGCATGGGCCAGGCCGGACCAGTAGCCGACCGGCTGGGTGGCCAAGGCGTCATCGGTGGCGGCGGGGTCCGCCGGCGCCTGGTCGACAGTGGTCCCGTGAGTTAGACCGACCGGCGAATGGATCACTTGAGGCGCCGGGTGGTGGGGCGGCCGTCCCAGCGATAACGGCTCGTCGCTCGGCGTATCAGCATACGGAGC
>NZ_JBHYMK010000100.1:0-16683 GCF_042743065.1 Streptomyces sp. NPDC058872 | reverse complement strand
CTTCCCCGTCCACAGGCTGTGGACGGGGAAGCGCTCGCTCCGGGAACTCCGCACCCGCTGGGCCCTCACCGCCCCGGACGGCCCGGACGCCGCCGGAGTCGACGTCCCCTCCGCGCGGGTGGCCTCCTCACCGCCCGGGGCCGTGGCCGGCACGGCGGCGGGCGGGCGCGCGGGCGGCGGGCGCGGTCACCGCGTCGGCCCTCCCCGCATGGCGGCCCGTGCGCCGAGCGGCCATGGTGGGACGACGGGACGGTGACCGGGGTCGGAGCCGGGTCACCGCCCCGCCCTGCGACGGAACGGCAGGCCGTGCACCCCGGGACGCGGCACGACCGACACCGCCCCGGCCCCTCCCCTCCGGCCGGGCCCCGCCTACGGAAGCAGGACGATCTTGCCCCGGACGTGTCCCGACTCGCTCAACTCCTGTGCCCGTGCGGCCTCCTTCAGCGGAAGCACCTCCGCCAGGCGGACCGCAAGCCCACCTTCCGCGGCCAGCCGGGCCTGCTCGGTGAGCCCCCGCCGCACCGCCTCCGGCTCCCCGGTGACGCCGGAGAACACGATCCCGTGCTCCGCCGCATCGGTCGCCGCGATCGTCACGATCCGCTCCTTCGCCGCGTCACCACCGCCCAGGAGGTCGATCGCGACCGGCAGCACGCCGTGCCCGGCGGCGTCGAAGACCGCGTCGACCCCCTCCGGGGCAACGGCACGGACCCGGTCCGCCAAGCCCTCCCCGTACGCCACAGGAATCGCACCGAGCTCCCGCAGATGGCCGTGGTTGGCCTCCGAAGCGCTGCCCACCACCGTGATCCCGGCAGCGACGGCGAGTTGCACGGCGACGGATCCGACGACGCCCGCCGCACCGTGCAGGAACAACGTCTCGCCCGCCCGCACCCGGAGCAGGTCCAGGACGCGCCGGGCGGTCTCGCCCGCCACCGGGAGGCTCGCGGCGGCCTCCCAGGAGAGTCCGGCGGGCTTGGGCGCGACGGTGCCGGCGATGGCGTACTCGGCGTAGGCGCCCGTCTCGGTCCAGCCGAGGACCTCGTCGCCGACGGCCAGATCGGTGACGCCCTCGCCGAGCGCGTCGACGGTTCCGGCGAACTCCAGGCCGGGAACGGCGGGGAAGGCGGTCGGGTAGAAGTCCTCGACCCAGCCGTAACGCCGCTTCCAGTCCAAGGGGTTGACCCCGACCGCCGCCACCCTGACCCGCACCTCGCCGGGACCCGGCTCCGGCACGGGGACACCGGTCGCCCGGCGCAGCACCTCGGGGCCGCCGAACTCCTCGTACACGATCGCTTCCATCTGGGCCTCCCGTTGACCATTCGGCTCGGTTCCACGTCCTGACGTGCACGTCCGCGATCCCGCACCCCGGCGTGCACGTCCACGCACTCCGCGTGTTTCGACGGAGCCCAGCCTGCGCCGCCGGCCCCCCTCGCCCCGCCCTCCCGACGGCCAGTACCACCTGGCCGGAAGACGGGGTGGCCCCCGACCGCCCGGCACTAGGCTGATCTCCATGGACGCGCTCACGCTGGCCACCGTGTACGAGGTCATCCGGCAGCCGCTCGGAAAGATCCTCCCCGAGGTCTCGGCCGCCCTCGCCCCCCTCGTCCCGCACGTGGACGCGGCCGAACTCGCCACCCACTGCGCCCACTCCCCCTTCAAGACGCTCGGCGGGACGGACCTGCTGACCGCTTCCGAACTGGCCCCCCTGCTCGCGGCCGGCGTCCCCGGCACCCCCTGGCAGGGCCGCGCGACGATCGGCGGCCGGGAGCGCGAGGTCCTCGCCGTCACCAGTCACGCCACCCGACGCGGAGCGGTCCTCGTGCTCGTGCGCGAAGACGGCGCCGCCCCGGCCGACGCCTCCGTGCTCGCCGCGGCGCAGGCCCTGTGGGACGTGGTCACCGCACACTTCGACCGGTTCGCCAAGGAGGCCGTGCCGGGCGCCCTGGCCCGCTCCCGGACGGCGGCCGACACCCGGGCCCGGGTGATCGCCGAGCTCACGGCCTCGCACGCGGCAGCGCTCTCCGGAGTCCTCGGGGTGCTGCGCAGCCGGGCCCTGGACGACACGACGGCCCGTGCGAGCGCCACCGACCTGGCCGCGTCCGCGCTGATCGAGATGCGGGCGGAACAACGGCGGGACCGGGAGGTCGCGGAGGAACCCGCCCCGGACGCCTTCGAACGGCTCGCCGGCGAGCTGCGCCCCCTGCTGCGGCACAGCAAGGTGCGGCTCGAACTGGGCGCACCCGACTCGACGCGCTCCATCGCCGCGGACGTGGCGCACAGTGCCCGGGCCATCGTCCGGTCGCTGCTGCTGGTCGTCCTGGAGCAGGACTCGGTGCGCCGGGTCCACGTCGGCTGGCAGCTGACCGCGCACGAACTGCGCGCCTCCATCAGGGACGACGGCGCGGGCGCACTCGCCCCGTGCGACCTGGGTGCGGGCACCGTCCGGGACCGGCTCGACGTGCTCGGCGGACGGCTGGACACGGACGTGGTCCCGGGCTGGGGCACGACGATCACGGCGGTGATCCCCCTCTCGACCCCGGAGGCCCCCGTCGAGGCGGTCCACCCGCTGACCGGGCTCGGCGACCGCGAGGTGCAGGTCCTCCAGCACCTGGCGCAGGGGCACCGGAACCGGCGGATCGCGGAGGAGCTGCACATCAGCGAGTCGACGGTGAAGTTCCACGTCGCGAACATCCTCAACAAGCTGGGCGTCGACTCCCGCGGCCAGGCCGCCGCCCTCTTCCACGCGGCGGCCTGACCCGGTCGGACCGGACCCCGTGCCGCGGGGGCGGCGCCCGTTCGGGGGCGCGTCGCCCGTTCGGTCCGGCGCCCGTTCGGCCGTGTGTACCCGTCCGGGTCGGACCACCCGTACGCACCGCCCGCGTCCCGGGCGGTGTCAGTGGCGGGTGCCAGACTCGAAGGCATGAGCGACAGGTGGGCGCTGGCCGCCGAGGCCGAGGGGAACGGAGCACTACTCGTCCCCCTCGGTCCGGACGGACTGCCCTCCGGGCCGGTGCGGCGCGAGCGGGACCTCGCCGAGGCCGTGCGGTCCAGACCCGAGGTGACCCGCTGGGTGTGGCGGTCGACGGCCGAGGTGTATCCGCGGCTGCTCTCCGCCGGCGTCCGCGTCGAGCGGTGCTACGACGTCGAGGACGCCGAGCAACTCCTCCTCGGTCACGAGGGCCGGCTGGGCGAACCGCGCTCGGCCGCCGCGGCCTGGGCGCGCCTGCAGAACGCCCCCGTGCCACCGGATCCGCCCCAGCGGGCCGCCGAGCCCGGCTCCCAGGACTCGCTCTTCGAGCCCCGACCGAGTGTCTCCGTACCGTTCGACGGCCTCCTCGCGGTCTACGCCGAGCAGTTGCGGCGCCACGGCCGGACCGCGCACCCGGGCAGGATGCGACTGCTCACGGCGGCCGAGTCGGCAGGAATGCTGGTGGCGGCCGAGATGCACCGGGCCGGGCTGCCGTGGCGGGCGGACGTGCACCGCGAGCTGCTGGGAGAGCTCCTCGGCGAGCGGTACGCCGGCGGCGGCGAGCCGCGCCGCCTGGCCGAGCTCGCGGACGAGGTGTCGGCGGCGTTCGGCCGCCGGGTCCGGCCCGACCTGCCCGCCGACGTGGTGAAGGCCTTCGCGGGGGCCGGCGTGCGGCTGAAGTCCACGCGCCGCTGGGAACTGTCGGAAGTGGACCATCCGGCGGTGGAACCGCTGATCGCGTACAAGAAGCTGTACCGCATCTGGACGGCACACGGCTGGTCGTGGCTGTCCGACTGGGTGCGGGACGGCCGCTTCCGCCCGGAGTACCTGCCCGGCGGCACGGTCAGCGGACGCTGGACGACCAACGGGGGCGGGGCGCTGCAGATCCCGAAGGTGATCCGACGGGCGGTGGTCGCCGACGAGGGCTGGCGGCTGGTGGTCGCCGACGCCGACCAGATGGAGCCGCGCGTCCTGGCCGCGATCTCCCGCGACCCCGGTCTGATGGAGGTCGCGGGGCACCCCGACGACCTGTACGGCCGGCTCTCCGACCGGGCCTTCTCCGGCGACCGGGCCCACGCCAAGCTGGCGCTGCTCGGCGCGATCTACGGGCAGACCAGCGGCGACGGCCTGAAGAACCTGGCGGCGCTGCGGCGCCGCTTCCCCCGGGCGGTGGCCTATGTCGACGAGGCGGCGAAGGCAGGCGAGGAGGGCCGGCTGGTGCGGACCTGGCTGGGCAGGACCAGCCCGCGGGCCGTGGGCCCGGACGCCGACGAGGAGGCGGGGCTTCCGCAGGAGGGCGGGGAAGGAGCCCCGGAGGAGGGCGCGTTCGTCCCGGGGTACGCCTCGGGAAACGCCCGGGCCCGGGGCCGGTTCACCCGCAACTTCGTCGTACAGGGCAGCGCAGCCGACTGGGCGCTGCTGATGCTGGCCGCGCTGCGGCGATCCCTCGCGGGGATGCGGGCGGAGCTGGTGTTCTTCCAGCACGACGAGGTGATCGTGCACTGTCCTGCGGAGGAGGCGGAAGCGGTGACGGCCGCGATCCGGGCGGCCGGGGACGAAGCGGGTCGGATCACCTTCGGGGAGACGCCGGTGCGGTTCCCGTTCACGACGGCGACGGTCGAGCGGTACGCGGACGCGAAGTAGGACGGGCGGGCGACAGGGACGCGGACGCGCAGCAGACCCTGCGGCCCGGAAGACACTCCTCCGGGCCGCACGGAGCGGACGTCCTGTGGTTCCGGGGCGCTGGCGGGCGGGCGGCGAAAGGGCGCCACGGGCGTCCGGCGGCACCGGCGTCCGGCGGCACGGGAGGTCCCCGCACCGTCGGACGCCTCGCGACCGCCGGCTACTTCAGGGGCAGGTTCTTCCACTTCGGGCTCAGCGCGAGCTCCTTCAACTGCTCCATGGAGAGCGCGGGTTCGGGACGCGTGGCGGCCTCGTGCAGGGAACCCGCGTTGTAGGCGGAGACGATGACCCGGAAGCCCTCCGGGCTCAGGGTGTCGACCTTCCACCAGACGACCCCCTCGCCACCCTTCTCCCCCGGCTGCTGGGCGTACGTGACCTTGGTGCCGTCGGGCAGGATCACCACGCCGTCACCGGTGAAGAGCCCGGCGACCGCCTCCCCGGCGGCGGGCTGCACGTCGACGGCGACGAGGCTCTTGCCCTTGCCGTCGTCGACCACCACGTACCCGTGGCTGCCCTCGCCGGCAGTGTGCGTGATGGTGAGGTCCTGGGTCAGGAGGGAACGCAGGGTGGCCTGGACGGCGGCCTGTTCCGGCGCGGTGGTCGGCCGGCTCCCGCCGGTGCCGGTCCCGGGCCCCGTCGGAAGCGCGGGGAACTGGTCGAGGAGCGGACGCCAGGCGTCCGCCGCGATGAGCGCCTTGAGCTGAGCAGGAGTGAAGGGCGGGTTCTCCCGGGTGGCCTCGGTGCCCTTCTCGGCGGGGGCGTTGTACTCGTCGACGTCGATCAGGAACCCGTCCTTGGTGAGCAGGACCGCCGACCAGTTCTTGGTCCCATCGCGCTTGTCGGAGTACTCGTACCCCTGGAAGATCATGAACCGGTCGCCACCCGGCAGTGTCCCGGTGCTGCAGCCGTCGACCGGGACGACCACCTCGTCGGGGCAGGTGATCTGGTTCTCCCCGGCCTCGGAGCCCTCCCCGGCCCGGTAGAGGCCGACGGTGACGCCCGCCTTGCCCTCGCCGTCGTCGTAGACGCCGGCGAGGGCCTGGCCCGTGCCCTCCAGGCCGTCGAACTGCCACTGGCCGGCCGGAGTGTGGGCCTGGAGGACGGCGGCGATGTCCTTCAACGGGATCTCCACGGTGAAGGGCAACGGCTTCGCCGGTTCCTCGGTGCCCGTGGCCTGGGGGGGCGCGGCCACGGAGGCGGTCGTCACCCGTCCGGCGGGGCCGAGCAGCGAGCCCCCGTACACGCCGCCGACGCCGACGGCCGCGAGCGCGAGGACGCCACCGGTCACCGCGAGACGACGGCGCACCAGGCGGCGCCGGCCGCGCTGGAGCCCGCCCGCGACCAGCTCGCGCCGGTCATCGACCTCGAAGCCGTCACCGGCACTGCGGAGGATCGCTCCGAGCTCCTCCTCGAAACGCCCGTGCGGGACGTCATCGTTCTGAGATCGTTCGTTCTGGGATCGTTCGTTCTGGGGCATGCCGAAATCACCGTCTCCGGTCAGTGAGGAAAGAAGCAGGGGTGGTCAGCGGGCGACGAGCTCGGTGATGCTGTCTCCGAGGTGCTCCCGGAGCTTCGCCAGTGCCCGTGTCGAGCGGGTGCGCACCGTGGCGGAGCTGACGTTCAGGGCGTCGGCGGTCTCTTCGATGCTGCGGTCCTCCCAGTACCGCAGCACGACGACGGCCCGGTACTTCGGTGCGAGACCGGCCAGCGCGTCGAACAGGGCGATCCGCAGTGCCGGGTCCTCACCGTCCTGGCGGACGCGATCGGGCAGTTCGCCGAGGGGGCGCTCGGTGGCCGAGCGGCGCCGCTGGTGGCTGAGGAAGGTGCGGACGAGTACGGTCTGGGCGTATGCGGCGGGGTTCCCGATCCGTGACCTCCGGCCCCAGAGGGCGTACATCCGGCCGAGCGTCTCCTGCGTGAGGTCCTCGGCCAGGTGGGTGTCGCCGCTGGTCAGCAAGCATGCAGAGCGGAACAGATGGCCCGTACGTGCGGCAGCGAACTCCAAGAACTCGTCCGCGCGGGGCTTTCTCATGCCCCTCCTTTCCTCACGGTCACGTGGCGTGGTCGCTGTACACCTCACTGACGCGACGGGGCCCGGGAAATGTTTCAAGGGATTCCCGCTCAACGCGTCCAAAGAAGCGGAATCGGGTAATCCTGAAGTATGAACACTCTCAGCGCAGCAGACACCCTGGCCGCTGGAGTTTGGCAGTCAGGCCTGGCCCAGGTCCTCGGCGGTCTCATCATCGTCGCCGTCCTCATCGGAGCCGTCTGGCTGGGCTTCCGGGTCCGCGACCGCGAGTCCGCACCACCCAAACCGGAGGAACAGCCGCACCGGCCCGACAGCGGAGCACTGCCCGGGGAAACCTCCGAGTACCGCAAGCCGGCGGAGATGCCGCACACCGACGGCGAGCACCGGCTCATGCCGTACCAGCTCAAGGGCTCCGGCACGGAAACCTCCACCGACCCGCCGAGCGAGGAGAAGCGCAAGTGGGGCGGGATCTCCAGCGGAGGCTTCGGCAGCGGCGGCACGGGGCACGGCGACTGACCACCGAAGGAAGCGGAACGCACCGGCCCACGAAGGGGGCGCGTTCCCCTTCGGCCCTGGCCGCACGCTCCCGAAGCCCGCAGCACCCGGCCGGGACCACGGCCACACGCACGGCAGGACCTCGGCTCCGGCGCCGTGTCCGCCGAACGACGAAACCCCAGGTCAGAAGAGTCCGACCTGGGGTTCCAGAACGAGCCGCCTTCGGGATTCGAACCCGAGACCCACGCATCACGAGGGCCGTCCAAGACGTGCCGAGTCGTTCCGGACGGCGCCTCGGCGTCCGGAACCACCTGGTCGGGCCATGGTCTCCGTGATGTGCGGTACGGCTCGTCACGGCTCATGCCGCACCGTCCGCTCGCGCATCGCCCACCCTCGCCGGTGCAGCTCTGCTCCAGAAGTGCGTGCCGGGAAGTCACCGAGCCCGGCGACCGCGGTCCGGTCGTCACCAAGAGCCACCGCATACGGGCCGGTGAGCCGGGGCGCCGCGTAGCGTGGAGCGCCCCGGGCTCGGTTCAAGCTCAGGCGAGACGGACGGGCAGTGCCCGCCACCGCTGCGATGGCGGGCACTGCCCCCTTGTCGGGCCTCACGCGGTGTCACCGCTAGCGCTGGATGACCACCTTGCCGAAGGGCCTGCCGTCCCGGAAGTACCGGTAGGCGTCGGCGGCTTCGTCGAACCCGAAGACCCGGTCGACCACCGGGCGAGTGCCGTGTGCGACGATCGCCCGGTTCATCGCCTCGAAGTCGGTGCGGCTGCCGACCGCGATCCGGCGGATCGACAGGTACCGGCCCGCGAACGGATCGGTGACCGGCTCCCCGCCGGGGAAGGCACCGATCAGGGTGACCTGAGCGTTGTAGGCGCCCGCGGCGATCGACTTCGGCAGGGTCTCCAGACCCACCGCGTCGACGATGTGCTCGGCGCCCTCGCCATCGGTGAGGTCCAGAAC
The DNA here is from genome assembly GCF_042743065.1 of Streptomyces sp. NPDC058872. NCBI lineage: Bacteria > Bacillati > Actinomycetota > Actinomycetes > Kitasatosporales > Streptomycetaceae > Streptomyces > Streptomyces sp. NPDC058872. The sequence continues at coordinate 8,545 of NZ_JBHYMK010000100.1, read as the reverse complement.
CACGCGCTCCCAGTCGGGCACCTCCGTCCGGTCTACGGTCTCGTCGGCGCCGAGTTCCTGCAGCCGCTGCGCCTTTTCGGGGCTGGAGGTCACCGAAATGACCCGGGCCCCGTGGATGCGGGCGAACTGCACCGCGGACAGCGCGACGGTACCGGTGCCGACGGTCACCACGGTGGCACCCGGCTCGACCGGCAGCGGCCGGGCCAGCGCCGACCACGCGACAAGGCCGGCGCAGGGCAGACTCGCCGCTTCGGCATCGGTGAGGTGTTCGGGCACCCGGACCGCAGAGTCCTGGTGCATCAACAGGTGTTCGGCCAGCCATCCGTCGTGGTTGGCACCGAACTGCTCCCGCACCAGGGACAGCCGCTGCGGTCCGTCGATCCAGTGCAGGAAGTAGGTCGAGGTGACCCGGTCGCCGACCGCGACCCGGGTCACGTTCGCACCCACCCCGACGACCTCGCCGACGCCGTCGGAGAGCGGGACGACTCCGGGTGCGGTGGGGACCGGGTAGGTGCCGTCCATCAGCATCAGGTCACGGCGGTTCAACGAGGCCGCCCGCACCCGAACCAAGACCTGGTCCGGGCCGGGTTCCGGGATCGGTCGCGGCCGCGCGACCAGGCCGAAGAGCTGCGACGACAGCGGGTCCAGGTGGTAGGCGACGGAGTTCGTCGCGCCGCTCACGCGACGTACTCGTGGTCGGAGCGGACCCGCCCGTCGGCGTCGAAGGCCAGCACTTCGAGGCCGGAGCCGGCCACGCTCCCGTCCCGCCGCGAGCGCATCACCCAGGTCAGCGCCACTGCGGCGCCCGCGTGCCGGATCACCTCCCCCTCCTGCTCGAACACGAATTCGCCGGAGGCGACGAACATCTCGTAGGCCCGGGTGACCCGCTGGTACATGGCGTCGTGGCCGCGGACCTCGACGGCCGGGAACGGGAGGCCGTACGCCGCGGCGGTGTCGCGGATGCCCTCGGGCGGGTTGACGAGCACCTGGTGGCCGCCCTCGGACCAGACCTCGCGGATCAGGCGTCGGCGCCGTTCCGCCTCGGGCTCGTTCCACTGGGCGATCCAGCGGTCGATCAACTGCTTCAGTTCGGCGTCAGTGGGTTCGTGGCTCATGTCGGGAAGTCTGCGGCGCGGCCGGGGGACGCGCGATTCCCCGCAGGGAATGGCGAAGTGTCCGGGCCGCGTTGTTCATTGACACCATGACGACCGTGACGGAAGCAGGGCTGTTCGCCCGGGAACTGCGCCGCTGGCGTGGCAGCCGCCGGCTCAGCCAACTGGATCTGGCGATCCGCGCGGATACCACACAGCGCTATGTGAGCTACCTCGAACAGGGCCGGTCCCGCCCCGGGCGCACCGTGGTGCTACGGCTGGCCGAGTCGCTCGGGCTGTCGCTGCGGGAGCGCAACGCGCTGCTGCTGACGGCGGGTTACGCCCCCGTGTACGCAGAGTCCGACTGGGACGCACCGCACCTGGCGCCGATGCGGTCGGCGCTGCGCAGCGTCCTCGACGGCCACCTCGCGTATCCGGCGCTGATCGTGGACGCGCTGGGCCGGGTGATCGAGACGAACGCCGCCTTCGCCCTGTTCCTCGAAGGCGCCCCACCGGAGCTGCTGCGCGAACCGGTGAACGTGCGGCGCTTGGCCCTGCATCCGGACGGGATGGCCCGCCGGGTGGTCAACCTCCCCGAGTGGGGCCGTCACATCACGGAGGCGCTGCGGGTCCGCTCCAGGCTCAGCCCCGATCCCGAACTCGAACAGCTGCTCATCGAGTTGGAGGGCTACCTGCCGCCGACCGCGCCGAGCCCCGACTACGTCGGATTCGCCGTCCCGCTGCGCCTGCGCACCGAGGAAGGCGAGCTGCGCCTGATCACCACGCTGATGTCGATCGCCACCACCGACGACGTCTCGCTGGCCGAACTCCACCTGGAGGCCTTCCTGCCCGCCGACGCCGCAACCGCCGAGATCCTGCAGGCCCGTGCCGAGCGCATCACCACCGTCTGAGGGCGGCACCGTCGCACACCCCGCGGTGGAGACCACCTCGCGCTCAGCCCCTGCGATGACACCGGCGGTCACCCGGGAACGCCGGACCCACTACGGGGATCGAACCCGTGATGTCGCGTTCAACCCGGCGGCCCACGTCGAGATCGATCCCGTGCACAAGTCGAAGGCGCTCGTGTGGACGCACGGGCAGGTCGCCCAGCGGGAGCAGACGGGAGAAGTGGGTTCCCGCGCGGCTCCGCTCAGGCATCGCTCACGCGAGCGAAGTCTCGGCACCCCGGCCGTGTGACCCGTCATGCCCCGGCAACAGAAAACCCCAGGTCACGGGTGATGTGACCTGGGGTTTCTCTGAGCCGCCTTCGGGATTCGAACCCGAGACCTACGCATTACGAGGGCCCGCAAGATCATCCCGGGTGGTGCTGCGCCGTGCCGCCGAATCCCGCTTTCGCCGATCAGAGGCTTGCGGCCGTGATCACCGTGACGCCGGGTCCTCCCTCGTGCCACCCAGTCCGCTCACGCAGCGCTCACGCAGGCAGAGCGTCTGGCGACCGCAAACCCGCAGGTCTCCGATGCTGCCAGAAGCGACCACCCGTACGAGTCATTGCCCCAGGCCCGGCTCCGGGGTGAGCTGTTTCCATGCATCGCTGGTCTCCCCTGAACGAACGACAGCTCGCCCTGCTCGGCCGGCTCGCGAACGGCAAGGAGTCCGAGGAGCCCTGGGACCCCGGTGCGTTCCGCACGGCCTACGCGCTGCGCGACCGAGGGCTGGTGACGATCAAACGCAGCGGGAGTGAGGTGGATGCCAAGGTCACCGAGGCCGGCACCTTCTACATCCAGCACGGCCATCACCCGGACGACCCCGCGCATGCCGGGGAAAACAAGACCGCCAGAGAGAAGGCGGCAGGTGGTACGCGCTCCGCGTCCTACGCCGACAGGCCAGTGGCACTCGCCCGTCGGACCAAGGCGAAGGAGCTCATCGAGCGACTCGTTACGGACAGACGGGTCACCTTCACCAAGCCCGACGACGCCACGGTGACGGAGTGGCGACGCCTGATCGACTACGCGAAGCGCCACAGCCTCATCCCTGAGGGCAGGCGCATCGAAAGTCTCCGCATGTGGAATCGCGACCTGCAGATCTCTCTGGTCGAGGGGCCACACCCCAACTCGCTGCGACAGAGACCGGACGAGGCGCCGCCCGTCCACGTACCCACTCAGTTGCGCTCTCCGCATCCGGTCGTGGCCGCACTGAGAGATGACGAGGGCCGACTCGTCATGCCCGCACCGCTGCGCCGCCGATCGTTGCTGCTGCTCCAGGGCCTCGCGGCCGAGGCAATACGTCGAGGGCACAAGGTAAAGGAGCATGAAGTCCCCTCCCGCCGGCGCAGCCGCGCCTACACCACGTACGACGGGCGGCACCACCCCTCCAGCTACTCCCTCCGTGAGGGCGAACTGGACCTGTTCGTGAACGGCTTCACCTACACCGTCACGATCCAGCAGGAGTCTCCCCAGTCCACCGATCCGGAGCGCTCGAAGAGCCTCGTGATCGAACTCGGCTACAGCCGATCCAGCCGGCAGTCCCGCTGGGCCGATCGCAAGCGCTGGGTGCTGGAGGACATCCTGGGAGCAGTGCTCCGAGAGATCGAGACCCGCGCCGTAGAGGACGCCCAGCGGAAGGCGGACGAAGAGCGGGCGAAGGCCGAGCGCGAGGTCCGCTGGCGGGCGGCCATGGAGAAGGCGAAGGAACTGGCCGCCCAGGAGCAATATGCCGAGGTACTCCGTGCGCAGGCGGGCCAGTGGCAGGAAGCGGCAAGCCTGACCGCGTACTGCAATGCCCTGGAGCGTCGGCTGGAAGAGGCGGCCGGGGAAGACGAGGCGGCGGCGGACTCGGCACAACGCTGGCTGACCTGGGCGCGCCGGTACGTTCAGAGCCTCGACCCACTGACCCGTCTACCCGCCATGCCCACCGCTCGCGAACCCAAGCCCGAGGAGCTGGCGCCCTACCTGAACGGCTGGAGCCCGCACGGCCCTGAAGCGCACCGCGGCTCGTGGGGTTCCCGCTGAGGAGAAACTGGAACCCCACGAGGCACTCCAACACCGAGCTGATGCCGGCGTCGCACCTTGGGCGAGACCGAAACAGGCGAAAGATCCCCGGACTTCGATTCTTCCGCGTTGCCGCCTTGGGGCGCTTCCTCTGGATGGGAAAATATCCAGCGCCCAATTGCCGGAAATTCGAAGGTCACCCCAGGAGCCGTTGAGGGTGAGAGCGGAAGCACGGATTCTTCCCCAGCCAGGCTTGGATCTCGGCGGTATTGCGAATGCCGCAATACCCTCGGAACATGTCGAGCCCCAGGGGCACGGCTTAGTCGATCTGCGGCAGGACCTTCGCGAACTCGATACCTCAGCGGCGGCCATGGAGTTCCGATAAGACGACGCCACCGACTATATCGAAAGCAGCGAACATTCTGCCAATTCCACCCCGGCGCGAGTCCCACATGCACCGCTGAGGCATACCGGAAATCAGCGACAGCCCTAGCTGGGGCAATTCAGCGCCTGGATTTTGAACTCCTTTTCGGCGCACACAACATCACAACTTTCTCGCGTGGGTTGCACTGCAAGCTGTCGACGTCGACGAATTTATTGACCAACTGCGGCTCGGCAGAGATCTTAGAAAGATCCTACGGATACGACTTGAGGCCGAATCATTTCTAGATCCGCCTGATCATAGTTTTCGGCAGTCCCGAATGCCCCACCATCAAGGCTCGCGACCAATGGGCCGTCTACGCCTGGCATGGACTCCCTTGGCGCCACGAGGATGTCTTCGACCCGGTCGAGGTGAATCAAGGGTGACGGGCCCGTCCGGGACTCATCATTGGGCCCGTCTAGCCACAGGCGGATAGACCTCGACCACCATCGATTCACCATTTCATGGGCGATGCCAAGAGTTCTGCAGCAATCCCCTTATTCGTGCCGCCCTCCACACGACGGAGCGCAATCTTCACCCACGCCCTCAGGAATTGCACCACCTTCGCGCCACCCCAGTCGCGTCAACTCCACCGCTCAGCCTCGGACAGCATCAGGTCCGAGTTAGACCGACCTGGCCGCGACTCATCCACCTGGTCCGCCAGCCGCCGATCCGCGAACCCCGTGAGCGCCACCTGCCGCCCGGTTCCGTAGTCAGATCAAGCTCCGCTGCCACAGCCACATTCGACACCCCGGCAGCACAGGGTAGGGCGGTCCGAGCCCTTTGCGCCAAGCGAGCCGATACCGCAAGATCTACCCACTGCAGCAAATCGGCGCGCTCTTCGATAGACCGTACGAATTCCACAGCGCGAGGCCCCCGCAGCATGGAAATTGCCTACCAATTCAGAGTCGACATTCGCGGCGCTATACACTATCATTGCACACGTGATGAACCTCCTGGACCTTACCGAAGCTGGATCGGACGGATTCCTGACCCTCAAGCCAGGGCGACTGCCCGCCTTGACGAACACGCCTCACCCGTTCCCATACCAAGGCAGCAAGCGCGCACTGGCTCACGCCGTGCTTCGATTTCTACCGTCAGACACGGCGACGCTAGTGGAACCGTTCGCCGGGTCTGCTGCAATTAGCATCGCCTCAAGGTACGCACGCATGGCAAGTCAAGTTGTCATGAATGATGTGAATGAGCCTCTCATGGCAATGTGGCAGCGCATCATCGATGATCCAGCAGGCCTCGCAGACGAATACGAAGCGATGTGGAATCAGTCGCTGGAAGACCCCAAGGCATTCTTCTTGACGAAGCGGGCCGAGTTCAACGAGACATTCGACCCTGCGATCCTGCTATACCTGCTGAATCGCATCGTGAAGGGTGCCGTCCGGTACGGCAAGAATGGCGCTTTCAATCAATCAGCCGACAATCGGAGGCTCGGCGCCAAGCCGGCTACTGTTCGTGATCGCCTCGCCCGGACTTCGAAGGTCATGCAAGGAACAACAGTCCGCTCTGGGTCCTACGAGTCACTACTCACCCAGGCGAACCAGGCTGATGTCGTCTACATGGATCCGCCGTACCAGGGCGTCACAAACGTTGCCGACCACAGGTACATGGCCGGCCTCGTGCGCGGCGACTTCGAGCGGGTGCTGCGTGAGGCGAACGCCAACGGCGTGTCATACATGGTGTCGTACGACGTTATCCGTCCGGACAACAAGTACGGCGAGGCACTGAGCGCCGACCTCGAACTGACGCACCTGCACCTCTTGGCCGGCCGGTCGGCACAGTCCACACTCAGCGGCGGCACCGACGTGACCGTCGAGTCCCTGTACCTGTCGCCTGCGCTGGTCCAGCGCCTGGGTGGCACGAAGTCTCTTATCGCCTGACCGGACAGCCACCCTCGCATAGAGTGTCTGGGTGGCTGACTCTAACTACTCACCCGCTTTTCTGGCCTGGGCCGCCGAGGTGCGGACGTCGAAGCGCGCGCAGAAGGCGCTTGAGTTCCTACTCGACAAGGGCAGCGTCACTACGGGTGACCTGCAAGCGGTCGGCTACGACCACCCGCCGCGTGCGATTCGCGACCTCAAGGACGCGGGCTTCACCATCGAGAGCATGATGGTGAACGTCGATGGCAAGCGCATGAGCCAATACACCCTCATCGACTCCATGAGCGCCGACTTCGCGCAGCGCAAGCCAATCCCGCTCGCTTTCCGCAAGCAGCTGTTCGAAGAACACGGCTACAGATGCGCAGTATGCGGGGGCGTCTTCATCACGCGCATGTTGCAGGCGGACCACCGCATTCCGTTTCATGTGGGGGGTGACCCTGACATATTTGAGACGATGGACTTCATGCCACTGTGCGGCTCGGACAACCGAGGCAAGTCCATGTCCTGCGAGACGTGTGCAAACTGGGAAGTACGCGACCCGTCAACGTGCAAGACGTGCTACTGGCACGACCCCACGAACTATAAGCACGTTGCCACGGCCGAGGAACGACGACTAGCGATCACAGCTCGCGGCGACGACGTGCCCGTGATCGACGCGCTTATGTCGGAAGCCGCGAGTTCGGGCAAGTCCGCCGCTGAACTAGCCTTGCAACGACTGCGCGACGCCGACAGGTAGCGGTCACGCCCGCCAAAGCGCTGTAGCGACCTTGTGATGCGATCGCGAGGCATCAGGATCGGTTGGACGTCCATACGCGCCAGTTCACCCTGCGTCAGCCAGCGGGGAGAGCCCGGAGGCGGTCGCGGAACTCTCGCACGGCCGGCACTGCGGAGTGCGGTTCGAGGTAGCGGCTGAACTTGGTCAGCCGGACGTGTGCCCGGTCGGAGCGGACGCGGTTCTCCAGCAGTTCCAGACCGACGTTGGCGGCATCGAGAGCGCCGTCGAGGTCTCGGGCTGCCAGTCGTGCTGTGGCGAGGCGTCCGGAGCGTACGGCCCGGTCGCGCGGTACCGCTTGGTCCACCGCGACCGCGAGGGCGCTGGTGGCGCGCTCGGGGAAGCCGGAGCGGAGCATGATCTTGCCCTCGGTGGACTTGAGTTGGGCCTCGCCGTACCAGCCGAGCCAGTCGGGGCGGTCGCCTTCGCGGTGGCCGCCCCACAGGTCGTAGGCCCTGTTGAGCGACTTGCCGGCCGCCTCGTGCTGGGTGTCTCGGGACAGGGCCTCCGCCTGGTGGAGGTAGAGGTACGAGGTCGCCGCAGGCGGTAGGGCCGAGGGGGCGTTGCCGATGGCGGTGTCGATCAGCTTCACACGTGCGGCCGTGTCGCCGGAGTCGGAGATGTGGACGCCCATCTCGGCGAGGATGAAGGCTCCGAAGCCGTCGTCCTGGGCGCTGTGGGCGCTGCGGAGGGCGCCGACGTAGTAGCGCTGGCCGAGGGAACGGAGGCCCTTGTCGTAGGCCATCCAACCGGCGAGGTACGACACCCGGGCCGCCGTGGCGTACAGGCGGTGCTCGATGGCGTCGGTGTAGCGCCCGTGGTCGAGAAGACTGGTGATCAGTGCGAGATCGCTGGTGGCCTGGTCCAGGAGGCGGGCGCCGCCCATCTGATCGTCGAGCGTACGGAGGGTGTCCACGCGCGCTTCGATGGTGGTCACCATCGCGTCGGTGACACGGTCGCCGTCGATTGCCGAGGCGAACGCCTCTGGGGCGGCTGCCCAGTTGGCGGCAACTCCCGTCAGCGCGACGCCGGTGATTGACAGGAAGCCGCGACGATCCATGTGGCCGCTCCTGACAAGATCAGCGAATACCTTCACGGTGCCGGCCGGAGTCCACGGGGCCGCCAGGGCCGTCGACTCCCAGGCTGGCAGCCACCGCGGCCAGGGCACCGAGCGTACGTGGTCCTCGGGGACGCCCAGCAGGTCGGCGAGCACCCGTTGCGCGTCCGCGTCGGGTGCCTGTCCCTGCTCCCACTTCCAGACCGTCGTCCGGTTCGTGGCCAGTGGCAGGCCCATCTCCGCACCGCGTTCGCGCATGAGCCGGGCTAAGACCGACCGGCGAATGGATCACTTGAGGCGCCGGGTGGTGGGGCGGCCGTCCCAGCGATAACGGCTCGTCGCTCGGCGTATCAGCATACGGAGC
>NZ_JBHYMK010000099.1:0-16900 GCF_042743065.1 Streptomyces sp. NPDC058872 | reverse complement strand
GACCACCCGCGCAATCCGCGACCAGCCCGAACGAGCCCTCCCCCTCCTGGGCATCACCAACAACCCGGACACCCAGGGAACTTGATCAAGCCCTGGATGGCGAGTGGGCGGGACACGAGTTCAACGAGGACTCGGTCACGGTCAAGATGGTGATCGCCTCGTTCGAGGCCGTCCAGGATCGGGCCATCCCGCACGAGGAGTTTACGATCTAGCCTTACCGTCCCACCCTCACCGGACTCAAGCACGGCGCCTCCACGCCGTCTTACCGCCTCGGCAAGCTCACGGTGTCCACAGAGGGGAGACCCGCTGCGGCGTCGAGGAGTCGGCCAGCAGCGATGCGACACCGTGGGGAACACCGAGCTTCCCCAGAGCCCAGTCGAGCGCATTAGCTTCGGCGTCGCACATTCGGGCGATCAGGCTGGTCTGTTCAGGCAGAAGGATTCGTCGGGGGATCACGATCGTTTCCCGGATCCGGTCGAGGGGCAGTCCCCGCCGGAAGCCCTGTGCGGCGGGGCGGAGCGCGTCCTCGTTCGGCGGAAGCGGCAGGCGTCGGCGGGCCGCGTTCGAGACGACGATCCCGGCGACGTGGACGTACTCCGCTAGGAGCGGCCCCAACAGGTCCGCGAGCGCATCGGCCTTGGCGGCGAGCGACATCTCGGCGAAGGGCGTCGGGAAGTGGAAGAGACCGCTGTGGTCCTCCACCCAAATCCAGGCGGTGCCTGCCCCCGCCGTTTTGGCGCACTTGCCGTGCACCTTGCTTAGGAGCCGCCTGCCCTGGTCGCTCTCCACGGTGTCCCCGGTCAGGGTGGTGCCCTGGGGAGCCGTGCCGGGGTGGACGGTCAGCCGCCTCCCGGCGCTGCTGAGGACATCGACCGCGGTCTCCAAGGCCGCGCACTGTTGGGCGGCCTCCTCGGTCCGCTTCTTCCAGGTTTCGAAGTCGCCGCCGCTGAGGAGTTCGGGAAGGTCACCTTCCCAGTAGATGTCACGGCCCCTGTCCAGGGCGAAGAGGTGAGCCCGGACGTTCTCGCGGAACCTTTCGTAGTCCTGGAACTTCTGATCTTCGGCGAAGGTGACGACCTCGATGAAGACGGGGCCGATACGAACATCGCCGGGGCCGCCACTGGCCTTTGCCGGCTCCAGCTCGACCCCGAGTCCGTGGGCCGCCCCCATGAGCGCGAGCCGGGCCTGTGTCTGGGAATGCAGGAACCGGGACAGGGTGACGTCGCAGCGTGCATCCCGCTTGACCGAGGCAATGCCCGGCACCGCGGCTTCCTCCAGATAGGCGTATGCGGCCCACCACCGCACTGCTTCCACCCATGCTCCCGGGGCGGCTCCGTTCATGAACTGGAGCACCGGGGCGTGTCGGCCGAGACCGACGAAGGTGTCGCTGGCCCGCCCCGGGGCGGGGGAGGGGATCACGGCCTTGGGCAGCCAGCGGCTGTTGAAGAACGCGGTGAGTCCGGCCACGGCGCGTGCGGTCACCTGATGACCTGCGGGGGAGAGGTAGCCGGCACCCTCCGGGCAACCGAACCACGCCTCCCAGTCGATCGGCCGGCGGCCCTGGTCGATCGCCCGCCATATCTCTTCGTCACGAGGATGCATGCCCGTGATCATGGCGCATCCGCAGGCGAGGATGTGGGGATTTTCCCGAACGTTCGGCGCTTCCTCCCGGCTGGCCCTGGACCAGTCCCTCGTCCGGTCCGCATTACAGCAAAAGCGGACAGCGACTGCGGATCGCGACCGGTGCCCCCCGCATGCTCATTTGCGGGGAATTCTTATCGCGCCCAAAGTGGCCGACTTCCCGGCGGGGTGGTAGCGGGCATTCGCTTACGGCAGACGAGGATTGACGGCAAGAGACTGGAACCTAGGGCGGGAGCATGTCAACGTACAACATGCCGAAAACGCCAAGGCGGACGTGGAGGTGCTCGGCAGGAATGGAGGGGGAGATTGCAATCCCAGGCTTGTGCGATTGGCAGCCTGGAGTGGTTCCTGTGTAGGAGTTCCGCGTGTCTGGGGTCGCGACCGCGCCGTTCTCGTGCATATTTCGGAGCACCCGGGCCACGAGGAGGCACGTGGCCCGGGCTGTGAATGTTCCCGAGCGCCGCGTAGCGCGAAATCTGGATCGCCTAGTAGCTGACGGTTTGCTGGTGCTCGTTGCAGACGGTGCCTCACCGGCCCTGAGCTCGTACCAGTTGCCTTACTGACGCTGAGGTTGAAAGGGTGGGGTGACAGGGCTACGGAGGTTCCAGCCTGAGTCCGGTCTCGGCGATGAAGCCGTCGAGGATCTCGGGTCTCCGTTGGATGCCGCGCAGGCGCTTCTTCACGAGCGGGGTGAGGTCGTCGATCGTGCGGGGTGTGAGGTTGGCCAGGGACTTCTTCAGGCGGGCCCAGACACCCTCGACCGGGTTCAGGTCGGGTGCGTACGGAGGCAGCTTGACGATGGTGAGCCAGTCGCTGTTGCGGTCGCAGAACTCCCGCAGGGCCTTGGCGTGATGGGTGCTGGCGTTGTCCCACACCACGATCAGCGGGGCACCGCCGAGCTGCCGACGGGCGGAGGTCAGCAGGTCTGAGAACTCGCGGGCCCGGAAGCCCTTCTTCTCACCGGTACGGCCCCGGTACGTCTGGGTCCGGTAGATCAGCCTGGTCTCGCGGCCCGGCCTGACGCAGATCATCCCGGCCATCAGGACCCGGCCCGATCCCTTGCCCGTCACCCTGACCAGCGGCGTCCTGCCCCGCCGCGACCATGTCCGCCCTTTGCCGGGCTTCAAGTCCTGGCCGGCCTCGTCCTCGAAAACTATCCACGCGCCCAGGAGCTGGGCCGTCCTCTTACCCGTGACCACTGCTCCGTCCGCCACCGCTCTACGGCCTGCTCGTCGCGTTCGACGGCCCGGTGGGCGGGGACCTGTGGTGACCAGCCCAGCCGGTGCAGCAGATACGACACCCCGCGCGGGGTGTACCGGCAGCCGAACAGGCGATGGATCAGTTCCGCGATCCTGGCCAGGGTCCACCGCTGGTCCTCGCACCAGCCGTGCGCGGCCGGGCCGGCCTCCAACTCGGCCTGCAACCGCACGGTCTGGTCATCGCTGAGCCGACACGGAAAGCCGCCAGGCCCCTTGGAAGACAGGGCCGACTTGCCGCCGTCCCGCCAGGTTGCATGCCAGGCGTACGCCGACTTCCGCGACACCCGTAACCTGCGGGCCACCTCCAGCGGCCGCAGCCCCTGCCCGAACATCTCCGCGGCCTCGAAGCGCACCACTTCACGCTTCGCCCGCCCCGCGGCGGTCAGACCGCCGCCATCCGCGTACCTCATGACGAGGATGTAGCACCGCCAACGCCAGCTGTCACCCCACCCTTTCAACCTCAGCGGCAACCATCCGAGGTACTGCGAGCTCATCGGCGGGGCGCGCGGAACATAGCCGACGATCGCCGGTTAGCCAAACCGGCGATTGTCAGGATCATTCAGGTGTTCGCATTCGACTGTGCTTGGCGGTGGAGTCGTCGTGGACGCGGGCTGTCTGAGCCCGTTCTCTTCTGTCCCTCACAGGAAGCGCTCTATGCCTGCACGATCGCTGCTTGCTCCCTCAGCTTTGCCCGACCCCGCTATCGCTGTACGCGCTGGCTTTCTCAACGTAAAGGACGCCGCTGCGTACCTCGGCATATCACCGCACACGCTTTATGTATGGCGGCACCGACGGCAGGGGCCGCCAAGCTTCCGCATGGGCCCTCGGGGTCGGGTCATGTATCGGCGGACAGCTCTCGACGCCTGGATCCATGAGCAGGAACGCGCAGACTCTCGCTCTAACCCTGCCTTGAACCCACTGAGCGCGGCTCCGCAGCAACGTCGGAACCCCGGCGCTTGACACAACGAACGTGGTCGGACGTTCGCATCCTCTTGAAAGGAGACCTTTTTGGCCGGCTATATCGAGGATCGTTGGCTCAAGAAGAAAAAGGATCCGGTCACCGGGAGAAGGGAGAAGACCGCTCGCTACGGTAAAGGCAAGCGGTACAAGGTCGCTGGCATACCTGGGGTGCGAGACCGATCTTTTGATGTGCTGGAGGATGCCAAGGCGTGGCTTCGCCGGGCGGCCACGGACGAGGAGCGAGGCGAGTTCGTAGACCCGCGCGACGGGTCCATCACGCTGGCCGACTACATCGCGACGCACTGGGCACCAGGGCGAGGCGGTGCTCCGAAAACCCAGGACAGTCAGGAGCGTAGGTGGCGTCTCCATATCGTCCCGCACCTGGGCCAGCTTCCGCTCAGGAGCATCGCCGCAACGGATCTGCGCGCGTTCATAACCAAGCTGGAGTCGACAGTCTCGTCAGTCGACTACCAGCGCGGCATCCTGTCCGAGCTTTCCTCCATCCTGGAAGCGGCCGTCGACGACAAGCGCCTCGCGCGCAACCCTATGCACGCGAAATCCGTGCGGTGGCCCAAGTCGCCACGGGAGCGGCGCGACGCGTGGCCGATGGACACGGCCCTGCGCGTCCGCGATGCCATCAGCGAGCGGAACAGGATCGCCGTCGTAGTCGGCCTGGGGTGCGGACTCCGCCAGGGAGAAGTCTTCGGGCTCAGTCCGGAGGACATCGACTACGGGCGCGGCCTGCTGCACGTTCGGCGCCAAGTACAGGCGATTCACGGAAGGCTGTACTTCGCCCTGCCGAAGGGGAAGAAGATCCGCACGGTGGATCTGCCCCCTTCGGTAGCCGAGGAACTCAAGCGTCACATTGAAGTGTTCCCGCCGGTAGAAGTGGAGTTGCCGTGGGGCAAGCCGGAGGGGGAGAGGAAGAAGTTCTCCCTGCTGCTCACCACGCGCTTCGGCAACGCCATCGCGGTGAACACATGGAACACCTACACCTGGAAGCCCGCCTTGGCCAAAGCGGGCGTCATCCCGCCGCGCGCTGAGGGGGCGAAAGCCTGGCAGTGGGCGGCGGCCCCGAAGGACGGCTTCCATGTGCTTCGGCACACCTACGCCTCGATCATGTTGGAAGCCGGAGAGTCCGTTGTGACCCTGGCTCGGTGGCTTGGACACTCCTCGCCTGCGATCACTCTCGGTTACTATGCTCACTTCATGCCGGAGGCTGGCAGCAAGGGGCGCGGCACCATCGACGGTCTGCTTGGGGAGCGCGGGAGATCAGCTTGCTAGCCGAAACTCCCCAGATTCTCCCCAGCGCTATCGACCCGTGTTCCCGGCCTCTATGCTCCGGATAAGCCTTCCGTGGATTGCAAGGTTGAAGAGATGGGTGGCCTGGGAAAGTGTTGCAAGAGGTCGTAGCGACCCGCTATGTCACGCCCCTGCGGGAGGGTGGATCGCTCCCAGGGATCGTCGAGGCCGACGATCTCGGCACGTACGTCATGAAGTTCACCGGCGCGGGACAGGGCCGCAAGACCCTGGTCGCCGAGGTCGTCTGCGGACAGCTGGCCCGTCGGCTCGGGCTGCGGGTGCCGGAGCTCGTGACGATTCAGCTCGACCCGGTGATCGGCCTCTCCGAGCCCGACCAGGAGGTGCAGGAGCTGCTCAAGGCGAGTGGCGGGCTCAACCTGGGCATGGACTTCCTCCCCGGCTCGCTGGGCTTCGACCCGCTGGCGTACGAGGTGGACCCCCAGGAGGCCGGCAAGGTCGTCTGGTTCGACGCCGTGATCAACAACGTCGACCGGTCCTGGCGGAACCCGAACATGCTCGTCTGGCACGGCGACCTGTGGCTCATCGACCACGGTGCCACGATGATCTGGCACCACAACTGGCCCGGCGCCCAGGCATCCGCAGCGAAGCCGTACGACGCCTCCGACCACGCCCTCGCGCCCTTCGGCCCGGACATCGCCGCCGCGGCGGCCGAGCTCGCGCCGCTCGTCACCCGCGAGCTGCTCGACGAGGTGGCCGCCGACGTGCCCGACGAGTGGCTCGTCGACGAGCCCGGCTTCGCGAGCACCGACGAGCTGCGCGCGGCCTACGTCGAGGCGCTGCTGCCCCGCGCGGCCACCATCCACGAGCGGATCACCCTCGGCCCCCGTACCGAGAACAGGCCCCAGCAGCCGCCCGGCTGGCTCGCCGAGCGCCTCGCCCCCCGGCCGCAGTCCACCGAACACCCCACCCAGAAGGACAGCACCACGTGACCGACCGCGATGTCTTCGAGTACGCGCTGCTGCGCGTGGTGCCGCGGGTCGAGCGCGGCGAGTGCTTCAACGCGGGCGTGGTCGTCTACTGCCGTGCCCGGTCGTACGTGGCCGCCCGCACCCACCTGGACGAGGCCAAGCTCGCGGTCCTCGACCCGGCCGCCGACGTCGCCGGGGTCCGGGCCGCGCTGCGCGCGGTCGAGGGGGTCTGCCTGGGCGGCGAGGACGCCGGCCAGGCGGCGGGCGACGACGCGGGACGCCGCTTCCGCTGGTTGATCGCGCCCCGTTCCACGGTGGTGCAGCCGGGGCCCGTCCACACCGGTCTCACCGTCGATCCCGAGACCGAGGTGGAACGCCTGCTCGATCTGCTCGTCCGCTAGGTCGCGACGGAGTGACGGGGTACACCCGGTGGGCCGTTGACACCGGGTGCCAGGACTTCTAGCGTCTCGTCTGCGGGCGATACTAAGCGGTCGCTCATGTGTGGCACGCAGGAGCGGACGGCCGGTCCGGCCGCGACCAGGGACGTTCCAAGGGCGAGGAGAACCAAGCATGTCCACCACCGAGCAGCGCGTAGCCATCGTCACGGGTGCCGCCCGGGGCATCGGGGCGGCCACCGCCCTCCGGCTCGCGGCCGAGGGCCGCGCCGTCGCCGTACTCGACCTCGACGAGGCGGCCTGCAAGGACACCGTCGAGAAGATCACCGCCGCGGGCGGTACCGCGCTCGCGGTCGGCTGTGACGTCTCGGACGGCGCGCAGGTGGAGGCCGCGGTCGCGCGGGTCGCCGCCGAGCTCGGCGCGCCGACCATCCTCGTGAACAACGCGGGCGTGCTCCGCGACAACCTGCTCTTCAAGATGTCCGAGTCCGACTGGGACACCGTGATGAACGTCCACCTCAAGGGTGCCTTCCTGATGGCGAAGGCCGTCCAGAAGCACATGGTGGACGCGGGCTTCGGCCGGATCGTCTCCCTCTCGTCCTCCTCGGCGCTCGGGAACCGGGGCCAGGCCAACTACTCGGCCGTCAAGGCGGGCCTGCAGGGCTTCACCAAGACGCTCGCCAAGGAGCTCGGCAAGTTCGGCGTCACGGCCAACGCGGTCGCCCCGGGCTTCATCGTCACCGAGATGACCGCGCAGACCGCCGAGCGGGTGGGCATGGGTTTCGAGGAGTTCCAGGCGGCTGCCGCCTCCATGATCCCGGTGCAGCGCGTCGGCCGCCCCGAGGACGTGGCCGGTGCGATCGCCTTCTTCACCGGTGACGACGCGGGCTTCGTCTCGGGCCAGGTCATGTACGTGGCCGGCGGCCCGCTCAACTGACGACGGGACGAGGAGGAGGAGACGCTCATGAGCGCACAGGAACGACCGGAGCCGTCCGGCAGGGTCGCCCTCGTCACCGGCGCGAGCCGGGGCATCGGCTACGGCATCGCCGAGGCGCTGGTCGCCCGCGGTGACCGGGTCGTCATCACCGGACGCGGCGAGGAGGCCCTGAAGGAGGCCGTGGAGCGCCTCGGTGCCGACCGGGCGATCGGCGTCCCCGGCAAGGCGCACGACGAGGCCCACCAGGCCACTGCGGTCGAGGCGGCGATGGACGGCTTCGGCCGCCTGGACTTCCTGGTGAACAACGCCGGGACGAACCCCGTCTTCGGTCCCCTCGCGGACCTGGACCTCGGGGTGGCCCGCAAGGTCTTCGAGACCAACGTCATCTCCGCGCTCGGCTTCGCCCAGCGCAGTTGGCACGCCTGGCAGAAGGACCACGGCGGTGCGATCGTGAACATCGCCTCGATCGCCGGAGTCTCCGCCTCGCCCTTCATCGGTGCGTACGGCATGAGCAAGGCCGCGATGGTCAATTTGACCCTGCAGCTGGCGCACGAATACGCGCCGGTCGTGCGGGTCAATGCGATCGCTCCGGCCGTCGTGAAGACGAAATTCGCGCAGGCGCTCTACGAGGGGCGCGAGGCGGAGGCGGCTGCCGCCTATCCGCTGGGGCGGCTCGGCGAGCCCTCGGACATCGGCGGTGCGGCGGCCTTCCTCACCTCGTCCCAGTCGGAGTGGATCACCGGCCAGACGCTCGTCGTCGACGGCGGCATTTTCCTGAACGCCGGGGTTGGCTGACCGATAATCGGACACTTTCCAGAATCGGTGTCCGGATTGGCACCGGTTATACGTTGAATGCCTCAAGTGCCCCGTCGGGCTCAAACATTGACCTGACGGGGTGCTGCGGTATCGTCGGCCGACCCATGGCTGAACGAGGAGCGTGCACGTGTTCAACCGGACCAGTCTGCAGGCCGCTGCAGCCCTTGTGTCCATATCCCTGGTGACCGGCTGCGGTGTCTTTTCGGACAGCGAATCCGCCGGGGAGCAGAGGATCGTCGTCGGTACGACGAGTTCTCCCACCACGCTTGATCCGGCCGCGGCCTGGGACAATTCTTGGGAGCTTTTCCGGAATGTCTTCCAGACGCTGGTGAGCTTCCCGACGGGCAGTACGACCCCGAAGTCGGACGCCGCCGAATGCAAGTTCACGGACACTTCCAGTCGGGTCTTCGAGTGCAAGCTCGTGGAGGGGCTCACCTTCTCCAACGGCCACAAACTGGACGCAAAGGCCGTGCAGTACTCGATCGAGCGCATCCGCACGATCGACCACAAGGGCGGCCCCAACGGGATGCTGGGTTCGCTCAGCAAGATCGAGACCGTCGGTGAACGCACCGTCGTCTTCCGGCTCAACAAGTCGGACGCGACCTTCCCCTTCGTCCTCGCCACCCCCGCGATGTCGCTGGTGGACCCGGCCGAGTACCCGGCCGACAAGCTCCGCACCGACGGCAAGGTCACGGGCTCCGGGCCGTACGTGCTCGACTCGTACACCGAGCGCAAGGAGGCGGAGCTCACCAAGAACCCCACCTACAAGGGCTTCGCCGACCGGAAGAACGGCGGAGTCACGATCCGCTACTTCGACGACTCCGACGCCATGGTCGCCGCGCTGAGGAAGAAGGAGATCGACGTCACCTACCGCGGCCTCACCGCCGAGGAGGTGATCAACCTCCAGGAGGACAAGCCCGAGAACAAGGGCCTCCAGCTCGTCGAGTCGACCGGTGCCGACATCCGCTACCTGGTCTTCAACGCGCAGGACCCGACCGTCGCCAAGCTTCCCGTCCGCCGGGCCATCGCCCAGCTCGTGGACCGCGACGAGCTGGTCAACAAGGTCTACCAGGGCACCGCCGAGCCCCTGTACTCGATGGTCCCCAAGGGCATCGCCGCGCACACCACCAAGTTCTTCGACCGCTTCGGTGCGCCCAGCGTGAAGAAGGCGGAGGAGATCCTCCGCGACGCCGACATCACCGAGCCCGTGAAGCTCGACTTCTGGTACGCCACGGACCGGTACGGCTCCTCCACGGCCACTGAGTTCGCCGAGATCAAGCGGCAGCTGGAGGAGTCCGGCCTCTTCGAGGTGACCCTGCACGGAAAGCCCTGGAAGGAGTTCCAGGCGGGCTACCAGAAGGGCGAGTACCCGGTCTTCGGACGCGGTTGGTTCCCCGACTTCCCGGACCCGGACAACTTCGTCGCTCCCTTCGTGGGCAAGGAGAACGTCCTCGGCACGCCCTACCTGAACTCCCGGATCACCAACGAGCTGCTGCCCAAGTCGCGGCGCGAGAGCGACCGGGGCACCGTCACGGACGAGTTCGTGGAGGCCCAGGAGATCCTGGTGCAGGACGTGCGGCTGCTGCCCCTGTGGCAGGGCAAGCTGTACATCGCGGCCGGTGAGGACATCGGTGGCGGTGAGCGCGCCCTCGACCCGCAGACGGTCATGCAGATGTGGGAGCTGAGCCGCCGGGCCAGCTGGTAGGGGCTTCGGTCAGGACCTACCGGGGGCCACTGTCAGTGGCCCCCGGTAGGTTCTCGGACGTAGACAGGAACGTCCACCGGAGGTTGTGACCGTGACCGACACCAGCATGCTGCCCGAGTCCTGGCGGGGTGTCCTCGGCGAGGAGCTGCAGAAGCCGTACTTCGCCCAGCTCGCCGAGTTCGTCGAGGAGGAGCGCGCCAGGGGGCCGGTCTTCCCTCCGAAGGACGAGGTCTTCGCGGCCCTCGACGCCACCCCGTACGACAAGGTGAAGGTCCTGATCCTCGGTCAGGACCCCTATCACGGCGAGGGACAGGGGCACGGGCTCTGCTTCTCGGTCCGCCCGGGCGTGAAGACCCCGCCCTCCCTGCGGAACGTCTACAAGGAGATGCACGCCGAGCTCGGCCACCCCATCCCGGACAACGGCTATCTGATGCCGTGGGCCGAGCAGGGCGTCCTCCTGCTCAACGCCGTGCTCACGGTCCGCTCCGGCGAGGCGAACTCGCACAAGGGCAAGGGCTGGGAGAAGTTCACGGATGCCGTGATCACCGCCGTGGCCGCGCGTCCCGACCCCGCGGTCTTCGTCCTGTGGGGCAACTACGCCCAGAAGAAGCTGCCGCTCATCGACGAGGAGCGGCACGTCGTGGTGAAGGGGGCCCACCCCTCGCCGCTGTCGGCGAAGAAGTTCTTCGGGTCCCGCCCCTTCTCCCAGATCGACGCGGCCCTGGCCGCCCAGGGGCACGAGCCGATCGACTGGCGCATCCCGAACCTCGGCTGAGCCTCGGGGCGATCCGGGCCGGGTGCGGCTAGCGTCGTCACTCCCAGTGGGCGAGCGGGTGGAGGTCGCGGTGACCGGGCAACAGCGGGTGTCGGACGACGGGATCATGACCAAGATCGGGCAGGCCATGATGCTGCTCCACGGCGGTGACCGTGAGGAGGCCCGCAACCGCTTCGGGCTGCTGTGGCAGCAGATCGGTCCGGACGGGGACCCCCTGCACCGCTGCACCCTGGCCCACTACATGGCGGATGCCCAGGACGATCCCGATATCGAGCTCGCCTGGGACCTGCGGGCCCTGAACGCAGCCGAGGGCCTCGCCGAGGAGCGGCTCGCCGCGCACGACTCGGCGGTTGCCCTGAGGGCGCTGTACCCCTCGCTCCACCTGAACCTGGCGGCCGACTACGTCAAGCTCCAGCAGCACGATGCCGCGCGGGTCCATTTGGACCGGGCCCGCACGGCTGCGGAGCGACTCGACGACGACGGCTACGGGAAGGGCGTGCGGGCTGCGATCGAGCGCCTGGAGCGACGCCTCGGGGGCGAGTGACGGCGCCGGGCCTTCCGGGTGCGGCTCACCGGCCGTACGTCCCGTGACAGATCCTGGCGGGGTCGCTGCCCGGTCCCCATCCTCCGTACCGCTCGCCCAGGTCGCAGACCTCGGACCGCGAGGCCGGCGGGGCCTTCGACAGCTTCTCGAGCTCCGCTGCCCCGGGCAGTGAGGGGCGGGCCGGGGGGTGGGAGCGCTCGTGCCGACGGGGCGCGGAGTCGGAGTGCGGGGCCTCCTCCGGGCGGGGCCGGGGCGCCGTCCGCCGCTGCGGTGCCGTGGAAGGCGCCGCCCGGGGGGCGGCGGAGGGCGGGGGATCGGGCAGCGCCGCTTCGAGTGCCTCGCGGGCGGGGCCCTCGACGATCTGTGGTGCTACGTCCTGGGCCGGGCCGGCGGCGTCCGCCGCGGGGGCGGGCACGACGGCCGGAGCCGTCGGCGGCGCTTCCACCGACACGCAGCCCGCAAGGGCGGCGACTGTCGCTCCGACCAGGATCTTCACTGTGGTTCGGGTTCGATGCACTTGCGCCACTCTGCTGGTCCGCAGGTGATCTTCGCGCCCCTACCGGCGGGGAATGCCCCGCACGGGTGAGTCGCCCGGGGGTCGTTCTTGACCGGCTCGGCAGGCCCCGCCTTTCCCTGGGGGCCGGTCAGTGGCCGGTCGCACCGTCGATCCGCTCGCGGATGAGGTCCGCGTGGCCGTTGTGGCGGGCGTACTCCTCGATCATGTGGAGGTAGATCCAGCGCAGGTTGTACGTCTTTCCGTTGCGGCGCTTGCCCAGGCCCAGGTCGTCCAGGTCGCGGCCCGTCGCCAGGGCGCGCGCCCGTGCGATCTCGGCCTGCCAGCTGGCATGGGCCTCCTCGTAGCTGTCTTCTTCGGTGACGTGGATGTCCCGGTCGTAATCCTCTTCGGTCGCGTAGATCCACGTGACGTCTTCGCCGGCCAGGGTGTGGCGGAACCAGCCGCGTTCGACCTCGGCCATGTGGCGCACCAGCCCGAGGAGGGTGAGGTCCGAGGGAGGCGCGGACGGGGTGCGCAGCTGGGCGTCGTCCAGCCCCTCGCACTTCCGCGCCAGGGTCGCGCGGTGGAAGTCGAGCCACTGTTCCAGTGCCTCCCGCTCGCCCGAGGTGGTGGACGGGTCGATGCGCGGGGTGTTTTCGATGTGATCCGTGGTCATGGGCGGCATCGTCTCCCATGATCACGGACCCGCGCCAGTAGGTTTCCGGGGCCCTGCGCGTGCGGGTGGGGCCCCTGGGATCAGGGCCGCCGGAGTTCGTCTCAGGAACGGCTGCCGAGCATGCCGCGGAGCAACTCGTCGAAGCCGGTGCGCAGTTCCGTGCGGCTCGGGACGGTCGAGTGGAAAGAGCCAGCCGCGCAGGAGAACATCAGCCCCTCGCACCAGGCGATCAGGGAGAGTGCGTGCCGTTCGGGCTCCGGGGAGCCGGCCGCCGTCATCAGGGCGACCAGCGGGACGCGGAAGGTCGAGCCGGCCGTGTCGAAGAAGCTTCGGAGCTCGGGGCGGCGGGTGGCTTCGAGGGCCAGCTCGTAGCGCGAGACCAGCAGGGAGCGGTGGTCGGTGAGGTAGCGGTGCAGGGCGAGGGCGAGCGCATCGACGAGCGCGTCGGCGTCCCCGTCGGGACCCGGCAGCTCCATCGGGGCGAGGACCTCGACCTCCCGCTGCACCTGGCGTCGCACGGCCGATTCCAGGAGGGCCTGGCGGGTGCGGGCGTGGTTGGACGTCGAGCCCTGGGGCAGTTCCGCCCGCTCGTCCACAGCGCGGTGGGTGAGGCCGCGCATCCCGCGTTCGACGAGGAGGTCGAGGGCGGCGTCGCCGATCCGCTCGGCGCGGGAGGCGGGGGGTGCCGGGGTCGAGCTCCCGGCGGTGGCTGGGGTCATGGGGGACAACTTACTACCGGGTTCCACTCAGGCCACTACTTCTGTAGTACGGTCCTGGCGTCGGACTTACTACATCTGTAGTCACCCGGATCGAGGAGCAGCCATGGAACAGCACCGTGCCGTCATCGTCGGAGCGGGCATCGGAGGGCTCACCGCCGCCGTCGCACTGCACCAGCAGGGCTGGCACACCACCGTCCTCGAACGCGCCACCGACCTCGCCCCGGTGGGAGCGGGCATCAGCCTCGCCCCCAACGCCCAGCGCGCCCTCGACGCCATCGGCCTCGGCGACCGCGTCCGCGAGCTCGCCGCCTGGCAGGGCGACGGCGGCGTGCGCACACCTGCCGGGCACTGGCTCGCCCGCACGCATGCCGATGCCGCCGCCGCCCGCTTCGGCGGCCCCCTGGTCCTCCTCCACCGCGCCACCCTGATCGAGATCCTCACCTCGGCCCTCCCCGAGGGAGCGGTCCGCCCCCGGACGACCGCCACCGTCACCGACCCCGGAGACGACCGGCGCCCCGCCCGTCTGGCCGTCACGGACACCGATGGCGGAGCCGCGACCGAACGAGAGGCCGAACTCGTCGTCGCAGCCGACGGCATCCACTCGGCGACCCGTCGAACCCTCTTCCCCGACCACCCCGGCCCCCGTTACTCGGGCAGCACCAGCTGGCGCACGGTCGTTCCCGCCCCCGCGCGGCCCTTCGCCCCGCACGAGACCTGGGGTGCCGGCACGTTGTGGGGCAGTCACCCCCTCAAGGACGGCCGGGTCTATGCGTACGCCATGGCCGTGGCCCCCGCCGGAGGCCGTGCACCCGACGACGAGAAGGCCGAACTGCTGCGCCTGTTCGGAGGCTGGCACCATCCCGTTCCCGAGATCCTCGCGGGCCTCGCCGCCGACCGGATCCTGCGGCACGACGTCCACCACATGCCCGACCCGCTGCCCGCCTTCCACCGGGGCAGGGTCGCGCTCCTCGGCGACGCCGCCCACGCGATGATGCCGAGCCTCGGCCAGGGCGGGAACCAGGCCGTCGAGGACGCCGTGGTCCTCGCCCACCGCGCCGGATCCGCCCCCGACTTCCTCCCCGGTCGAGCCCTCCCCGCGTACACCGCCGACCGACTGCCGCGCACCACCGCCGTGGTCCGCAAGGCCGCCCGCACCGGTGCGGTCACCATGCTCTCCGCCCGTCCCGCGGTCGCCCTCCGCTCCGCGCTCGTCCGCACCGTTTCCCGCTTCGGCCCGGGGCTCGTCCTGCGCGGCTTCGACGGCATCTGCGACTGGCGTCCGCCCGCCCCGTACCGCTCCGCCGAGGACACCACCGGGCCCGCGTGAAGGAGGAAGGGCCGGAACCGGAGCGCCCCGGCCCGGAGCCACCGCCGTGCGCCGGCCCGCGCGGGCGGGAGGAGGGGAGCCGTCCGCGTAAGCTGACCAGCGCGAACGGTCCGCAGGGCCAGGGCGCTTCGGACCGGGGAACGACGACGAGGGAGAACCCGTGAAGGTTGGCTGCATCGGACTGGGAGACATCGCGCAGAAGGCCTACCTGCCCGTCCTCGGCACCCTTCCCGGGGTCGAACTGCACCTCCAGACCCGTACCGCGACGACCCTGGAGCGAGTGGCCGACGCCCTCCACCTGCCCGCCGACCGGCGCCACGGCGACCTCGACTCGCTGCTCGCCGCCGGACTCGACGCGGCCTTCGTCCATGCCCCGACCTCCGCCCACGCAGAGATCGCGGCGCGGCTCCTCGAAGCCGGCATCCCCACCTACGTCGACAAACCGCTCGCGTACGAATACGCCGAGTCCGAGCAGATCGTCGAGTTGGCCGAGAAGCGCTCGGTCGGACTCGCCGTCGGCTTCAACCGTCGCCTCGCCCCCAGTTACGCCCAGTGCCTCGACCACCCCCGTGACCTGATCCTCCTGCAGAAGAACCGCATCGGCCTGCCCGAGGACCCCCGCACCCTGGTCCTCGACGACTTCATCCACGTCGTCGACACCCTGCGCTTCCTGCTGCCGGGCGAGGTCGAGCACATCGACGTGCGGGCCCGGGTCCGCGAGGGGCTGATGCACCACGTGGTGCTCCAGCTGTCGGGCGACGGTTTCACCGCGATCGGCATGATGAACCGGATGAACGGTTCTGCCGAGGAGGTCCTGGAAGTGTCCGGACAGGACACCAAGCGCCAGGTCCTCAACCTCTCCGAGGTCGTCGACCACAAGGGGCAGCCGACCGTGCGCCGCCGCGGCGACTGGGTCCCCGTGGCCCGGCAGCGCGGCATCGAGCAGGCGGTCCTGGCCTTCCTCGACTCGGTGCGGGAAGGTCGGGTGCTCAGCGCCCGCGACGCCCTCCTCACCCACGAACTGTGCGAGCGCGTCGTCCGGGAGGCCCTGGCCCAGGCGTCCTGAAACGGGAGGGACGCCCGGAACCGCCCCGACGGTCCGTCAGCCGCGGCGCCACCGCTCCTCGACGACGACGGACGCGAGCTGCCAACCGTCCGCGGTGCGCCGCGCCGCAAAGGAGTAGCGCCCGCCACAGACGAAGTCCTCGCCCGAGGCGAGCCGCATCGGGTTGACGTAGTCGGCACCGACCTCCGCCCGGTCGCCGGGTTCCCGATATGCACCGGGGTCCTGCAGCCGGACCCGCCGGTTCACGATGAGGTGCTGGCGCACCGGGAACAGGGGCATCGTTTCGGCGAGCCAGTCGGCCACCTCGGTGGCGGGCCCCTCGATCCCGCCCGCGCTGCGGTAGTCGGCCCTGCCGTCCGGGGCGAACAGGGCCCGGTAGGCGCTCCAGTCGCCGTCGTCCACGGCTGTCGCATAGCCGGTGATCAGGTCGTCGAGGGCGATTCGGTCCATCACGGTCGCGAGGTCCACGCGCTGAGTCATCGGCTCAGTGTCGGACAGCCGCTGCCCGGGGCCAAGAGGCGTGCGGCACCGGGGGCGAGGTCGGCGACCTCGCTCGTGCCCGCACCGGTTCGTACGTGCGCGTCAGCCGAGTGCACCGATGAGCAGCCCGGGCATGCGGCACAGGGCGATGCCGCCGAGGAGGAGGAGCCCGCCCGCCGCCACGACGCTGGTGAACAGGGCGGTGAACGGGTCGCCCAGGGCGTGACTGGTCTCGTCGTCCGGGACGAAGCAGAGGGGGCGTGTCGGACGCGGCTTGGCGAAGCGACCCGAGGGTCGCAGTGCGTGCTCCCTGCGGATGCCGTCCTCGCGGAGCCGGACGGCGACGGCTCCGTCCCGCACGACCAGCGAAGGCACTGACGGTCCGGCTTCCGAACCCATCGGCACCTCCCTCCCCGGCCCGTTCCCCCTCCACGGCGTCCCAGCCTCTTCCGGTACCCGGCGGGCCACCACGCGCGCGCCCGGCAGGACGGTGCCGGGCTCGTTGCCGGGAGACGGGAAGTCCCGGGCACGGTCCTGCCGGCCACGACGTCCACCACGCCGGGGCCTTCGGCCGGTGCGAACCGGCCACCGGTCTCGGCCCGTTCATGACCTGGTCGCCCGGGCCGTGATCCGCGAGCCCGTGCCAGCGCCGAGCGTCCGTTCCGAACCGTGGACCACGGCTCCTCCCGCTGTGGGCGGAAGGCCGCCGACCGGTTGACCGCGGCGCCCCCGACACCGCATCGTGACCGCCCCCCGAAGAACTCCCGCAGCGGAGCGCCTAGATGAGTGAGTCCGATGTCTTCAGTGGTCGTAGGCGATCAGTGAGCGTTTGATTGGGGCGCCGATGGTCCAGTTGTGCCAGATGCCGGCGGC
>NZ_JBHYMK010000098.1:0-17627 GCF_042743065.1 Streptomyces sp. NPDC058872 | reverse complement strand
GGGCCGCGCCCCGCCCCGGGTCGCCGCGGGCTCCCACTTACCCTTCCGGGCCGCCACCCCGCCGCCCCCGTCCCCCCCCCCCCCCCGGGGGGGGGGGGGGGGGGGGGCCCCCGGCCCCCCCCCCCCCCCCCGCCAGTTCCGCCAGGAACGCGACCACGCCCGCCGGGCCGGCCACCGACAGGTCCGCGCGCTCGGCCAGCTCCGGGACCTCGGTGGAACCGCTGCACACCAGGACGCCCGGGGTGCCCTCGGAACGGAGCTTCTCGACCGCGGCGAAGGCCGGCAGGTCCCCCAGGTCGTCGCCCGCGTAGAGCACGGACCCGGCACCCACCTCCCGCACGTACGCGGCGAGCGCCACGCCCTTGTCCATGCCCGGCGGCCTCAGCTCCAGAACCATCCGACCGGGCTCCAGGACCAGTCCGTGGGCCACGGCCAGATCGCCCAACGGACCCTTGAGCGCCTCGAAGGCGCCCTCCGGGTCCTGGGCGCGCCGGGTGTGGACGGCGACGGCACGGCCCTTCTCCTCGATCCAGACCCCCGGCCAGGCACCGGCCCGGTCCAGGAAGCCGGGGAGTTCGGCCCGGACGGAGGCCACGCCGGGATGGGGGGCGGCCGCCCGGACGGTGCCGGTGACGGCGTCCCAGCGTTCGGCACCGTAGTGGCCCAGGACCACGAGGTGTTCGAGGCCGGGGACGCCGGCGAAGCCGCCGTAGCGGACCGCGACCCCGGCGGGGCGGCCGGTCACCACGGCGATCGAGGCGACCTCCGGCGCGAGGGCGGCCAGGGCCGCCACGGCGTCGGGGTGGGCGCGGGCCGATTCGGGATCGGGGACGATCTCGGCGAGGGTCCCGTCGAAGTCGAGGGCGATGACGGCCTTCGCGGGCCGGGCGAGGAGCTCGACCAGACCGTCACGGCCGGCAGAGGGGGGGCTCCCGAGCAGTGCGGAGAGCCGGGGAAAGGTCGGTTGCGGGAGGCTGACCATGCTCCCGACCCTACCGACGCGGGGCGACCGCGTCAGCGTGGTCGGGGTCACGCATCCCTTCTCTTCCGCTGCTCCTCGCGGACCCGGCGGAGCCGGTTGATCGTCACCGGATCGTGGGCCAGGGCGCGCGGATCGTCCAGGAGTGCGTTGAGGAGCTGGTAGTAGCGGGTCGGGGAGAGGCCGAGCCGCTCGCGAACGGCCCGCTCCTTGGCTCCGGGGCCGGGCCAGGAGCGGCGCTCGACGGCGAGGAGCGCCCGCTCGCGCGCGCCGAGTCCGCCGTCGTCGCCCTCCGTCTCGTGGGTCATCCCACCAACCTATTACTCGGCGTTCTCCGCGGTCGTCGCCGCACGGCCTATCCGGCCGAGGACTTCGGCGGGGCTGCCGCCCGGGGTGACGGCCTTGCCGATGTTCTGCTTGATGTCCTCGCTGACCTTGGCCCAGGAGGTCTTGCCGACCGGCGGGAGCTGCGCCTGGGGAAGGACCGTGAGGAAGACCCGCAGGTTGGCGTGGTCCGGATCGCTCTCCATGTGGGCGGAAGCGCTGACGGTCACGGGGAGGAGGTCGTTGTCCCCGGCGAACTTCAGTACGTTTTCGTCGCTGAAGACGAAGTTGAGGAAGTCCCCGATCTCCTTGCGGTGGCCGTTCTGGTTGAAGCCCATGATCCAGTCGGCGACGCCCATGGAGGTCTTCGACGGGCCGTCGGGTCCGGGGAGGGGAACCTGGCCGACCTGCACGCCCTTCTTCGCGGCCTCCTTGAGGAGCGAGGGGTGGCCGTTGAGCATGCCGACCTCGCCGTTCGCGAAGGCGGCGAAGGCGGCCTTGCGGTCGAGCTTGCCCGGGGCGATCGAGCCGGTGAGGTCCTTGCCCACCAGGTTCTCGCGGAGCCACTCGAAGGTGTGCACGTTGGCTTCGGAATCGACGGCGTAGCGGTCGGTCGCGTCGGTCCAGCCGCCCCCGCCGCTGAGCAGCCACATCAGGGCCTCCGCCTGGGCCTCCTCGGGGCCGAGCGGCAGCGCGAAGGGGGTGGGGACGCCCTTGGCCTTGAGCTTCGCGGCCGCGGCGGAGAGCTCCTCCCAGGTGGTGGGCGCCTCGATGCCGGCCTCCTGGAAGAGGTCCTTGTTGTAGAAGAGCGGCCGGGTGGAGGCGACGAAGGGCAGCCCGTACTGGACGTGCTCGTTCTCGCCGGCATCGGCGAGCCTCGGGAGGAAGTTGGACTGGACGGGGATGGAGAGGAGGTCGTCGGCGGGGTAGAGGTGACCGTCGGCCGCGTAGTCGGCGTAGGCGCCGATCTGTGCGACGTCGGGGGCCTGGCCGTTCTTGACCATTTCGGCGACCTTGCGGTCCACGTCGTCCCAGGACTCGATCTGGACCTCGACCCTGATCCCGGGGTGCTTCGCCTCGAAGGCGGTGACGAGGTCGGCCCAGTACTTCTTGGTGGTGTCCCCGCCGGTGAGGTCGTAATCGGCGGCGACCAGCTTCAGGGTCACGTCACCGGAGTCGCCGCCCAGGGAGCTGCAGCCGCTGACCGTCGCGGTCAGTCCGAGGGCGGCAGCGGCCGCGGTCAGTCCAAGAAATCGTCGCCGCTCCACGGCTTCATCCACCTTTTGCTCGTCGTTGAGCTGCTATTCCGCTGTGATGAGCTGAGTATTTGCTCTTCTACGGGCCGTAAGTCTGCCCCGAGCCCCGGCATGAGGTCTACACCACTTGGGTATCACTTCCGCAACTGCGGCGGGACGATGGGCGCATGGCGGACTCCGAATTTGTATCCGTACGCAACAATCCTCGGCAGTGGACTAGACCTTTTGGGGCCTCCCGCGACACACTGTCCCCCGTGAGACACGTCATCGCCCTGGATGTGGGCGGCACCGGCATAAAGGCCGCCCTCGTCGGGGCGGACGGCACCCTGCTGCACGAGGCCCGCCGCGCCACCGGCCGCGAGCGCGGCCCCGAAGCCGTGGTGGAGACCATCCTCGGCTTCGCCGAAGAGCTCCGCGCGCTCGGACAGGAGCGGTACGGAGAGCCCGCCGCAGCCGCCGGAGTCGCCGTGCCCGGCATCGTCGACGCGGAGAACGGCATCGCCGTCTACGCGGCCAACCTGGGCTGGCGGGACGTTCCCATGCGCGAACTCCTCAGCCGCCGCCTCCACGGCGCCCCCGTCGCCCTCGGTCACGACGTGCGCACCGGCGGCCTCGCCGAAGGCCGCATCGGCGCGGGCAACGGCGCCGACCGCTTCCTCTTCATTCCCCTCGGCACCGGCATCGCCGGAGCCATCGGCATCGGCAGCAGCATCGAGGCCGGCGCCCACGGCTACGCGGGCGAGATCGGCCACATCGTCGTCCGCCCCGGGGGCACCGAGTGCCGCTGCGGCCAGCGCGGCTGCCTGGAGCGCTACGCCTCCGCCTCCGCCGTCTCCCTCGCCTGGGCCACGACCAGCGGCGACCCCGAGGCCGACGCCGCGGACTGCGCGAAGGCCGTCGAGTCCGGCGACCCCGCGGCCGTACGGGTCTGGCAGGACGCCGTCGACGCCCTCGCCGACGGCCTGGTCACCGCGCTCACCCTGCTGGACCCCCGCACGCTCATCATCGGTGGCGGTCTCGCAGAGGCCGGGGAAACCTTGTTCACACCACTCCGGGCCGCCGTGGAGGAACGCGTCACGTTCCAGAAGCTGCCCGCCATCGTCCCGGCGGCCCTCGGGGACACCGCCGGATGCCTGGGCGCGGGCCTCCTCGCCTGGGACCTTCTCTCCCTCGACTCGGAGGTTTCCGCCTGATGGCCGATCACCAGGTTCTCGCCGGCGCACACGTCGTGCTGCCCACCGGAACGGTCGAGAACGGACGCGTGATCGTCGACGGCGCCCGCATCGCGGGCAGCGCCCCCGAGAACGCCCCCGTCCTCGACCTGAGCGGCCACTGGCTCGTCCCCGGCTTCGTCGACATGCACAACCACGGCGGCGGCGGCGCGTCCTTCACCTCCGGCACCGTCGACGAGGTCCTCAAGGGCGTCCACACCCACCGGCTGCACGGCACGACCACCGTCGTCGCCTCCTTCGTCACCGGCGAGATGGACTTCCTCACCCAGCGGGCCGGCCTGCTCTCCGAGCTCGCCGAGCAGGGCGAGATCGCCGGCCTCCACTTCGAGGGCCCGTTCATCTCCCCCTGCCGCAAGGGCGCCCACGACGAGACGCTGCTGCGCGACCCGGACCCGGCCGCGGTCCGCAAGCTGATCGACGCCGGCCGCGGCCAGGCCAAGATGGTCACCCTCGCCACCGAACTGCCCGGCGGCATCGATTCCGTGCGCCTGCTCGCCGAGCACGGCGTGATCGCCGCCATCGGCCACACCGACGCGACCTACGAGCAGACCCGGGCGGCCATCGACGCCGGTGCGACCGTCGCCACCCACCTCTACAACGCGATGCCCGGCCTCGGGCACCGCGCCCCCGGCCCGATCGCCGCCCTCCTGGAGGACGAGCGGGTCACCGTCGAGCTCATCAACGACGGCACCCACCTCCACCCCGCCGCCCTGGAGCTCGCCTTCCACCACGCCGGCCCCGAGCGGGTCGCCCTCATCACGGACGCCATGGACGCGGCCGGCTTCGGTGACGGCCGCTACATGCTCGGCCCCCTTGAGGTCGAAGTGAAGGACAGCGTCGCCCGGCTCGTCGAGGGCGGCTCCATCGCCGGCTCCACCCTCACCCTGGACCGCGCCTTCAAGCGCGCCACCACCATCGACGGCATCCCCGTCGAGGCGGTCGTCGAGGCCATCTCCGCCACCCCCGCCCGCCTCCTCGGCGCGTACGACCGCGTCGGCTCGCTGGAGCCCGGCAAGGACGCCGACCTGGTCGTCCTGGACGCCTCGTTCGACCTCAAGGGCGTCATGCGCAAGGGAGAGTGGATCGTCGACCCGACGGCGGTCTGATCAGGAATCATGCCGAAGGGCGGTGGGCCGGGGGTCTGGGCCAACCGCCTTTCCTTTGGCATGATCGGTCCCCGTCGGAACGCCTGTTCCGCAGGACTTCACACGGCGTACGGGGAGTGGACAGCTTGTGATCCTCACGGTCACTCTCAACACGGCACTGGACCTGACCTATCGGGTCCCCTCCCTCACCCCGCACGCCTCCCACCGGGTCACCCAGGTCATCGAACGGCCCGGCGGCAAGGGGCTCAACGTCGCACGCGTCCTCGCCGCCCTCGGGCACGAGACGGTCGCCACCGGCTTCGCGGGCGGCGCCACCGGAGCCGTGCTGCGGGAACAACTCGCCGCAACCCCGGTGCGGGACGCGCTCGTCGAGACCACGGGGCCCACCCGCCGCACCGTCGCGGTCGTCGACACCGCGAGCGGGGACACCACCCAGCTCAACGAGCCCGGGCCGACCGTCACCCCCGCCGAATGGGCCGCCTTCCGGGCCCGCTTCACGGAACTCCTCGGCGGGGCCGCGGCGGTCGCCCTCTGCGGCAGCCTCCCGCCGGGCATCCACGTCGGCGCGTACGGGGAACTGGTGCGGCTCGCCCGCGCAGCCTCCGTACCCGTCCTCCTCGACACCAGCGGCGAACCCCTGCGCCGGGGCATCGCCGCCCGCCCCGACCTGGTCAAGCCCAACGCCGAGGAACTCGCCCACCTCACCGGCGCCCGGGAACCGCACCGGGCCACCCGCGACGCACGGCGCCGCGGCGCCCGCGCCGTGGTGTCCTCGCTCGGTCCCGAGGGCCTGTTCGCCGTCACCCCCGAGGGCCTCTGGCGGGCGGCCCCGCCCGCCGCGGTCAAGGGCAATCCCACGGGCGCGGGCGACTCCGCCGTCGCCGGCCTCCTCTCGGGCCTGGTCGACGACGTCCCCTGGCCCGAGAGGCTCACCCGGGCGGTCGCCCTCTCGGCGGCCACGGTGCTCTCGCCGGTGGCCGGCGAGTTCGACGCACCGGCGTACGAAGAGCTGCTGCCCCGGGTGGAAGTGACCCCGCTCGAAGCGGTCGAGACGCCCTGAGCCGCTGGCCGGCGGGGTCCCGGAGGATCACGTACCGGTGTGCCCGGCCTCCAGGTAGACCTGGTCGAGGATCGCCTCGCAGGCGTCGCCCGCCTCGCAGGAGATCCTGAGCGTGTTCGCGCCCTTGTTCAGGTTCACGTAGGCGTAGGTGTAGGTCCAGCCCTTCTCCCAGTCGCCCCCGGCGGCCTTCGCGAAGTTGGACATGCGCACCTCACGGGGCGCCTCGTCGTTGACCGTCAGGGACGTCCTGGCGTCCTTGCCGGGCACGCTGTAGGTGATGCGGAGCGTGTACTCGCCCTCGTTCGGCACGTCGACCGACCAGCTGGCGGAGCTGCCCACCCCGTTGAAGCGCACATAGGCGCCGTTCGAGCCCTTCGCGCCCTTCACCTCGGTCCCCGTGGTGGCCGTGCCGCCCAGGGTCAGCGTCGCCGCGTCCTGCTTCGGCAGCTCCCCCGGGGTCGGCTCGGCGCTCGGCTCGGTGCTCGGGGCCTCGGAGGCCCGGGTGGGGGCCGTCGAGGCCGTGCCGCCCGCCCGGTCCTTCTTGTCGGCCGGGTCGCCCGAGTTGTTGATCAGGGCGATCGAGATGCCGATCACGACGACCGCGACGACCGCGATCGCACCGGCCAGCAGGCCCTTGGCGTTGGGGCCGCGACCGGAGCCGCCGCGCTGGGGCGGCATCGGGGCCGGATGGCCGGGCTGCTGCCCGCCGTAGGCTCCGCCCCGCTCCGCCTGCGCACCGTTCCTGAGGTTCGGGGGCAGGGCCTCGGGCGCGGCGTACTGCGCCTGCGGCTGGCCGTACGGGGCCTGCTGCGGCGGCACGTACGGCTGCTGGGGCCCGCCGTACT
This sequence comes from Streptomyces sp. NPDC058872, assembly GCF_042743065.1. NCBI lineage: Bacteria > Bacillati > Actinomycetota > Actinomycetes > Kitasatosporales > Streptomycetaceae > Streptomyces > Streptomyces sp. NPDC058872. Next base: position 10,825 of record NZ_JBHYMK010000098.1, on the reverse strand, counting down.
GGCGCTCGCCGACCGTCCTGACCTGGTTGTACGAGGTCCGGGGCACACCGGGCTGGGCGGGGCCGGGATAGCCGTAGCCGCCGCCCTGCGGGGCCTGGGCACCCGCTGCCTGACCGTCCGCGTACAGGTAGCCGAACGGATCGTCGTCCTCGGGCTTGCTCGCGCCGTCGTTACCGGCAGCCATCCGGGTCATCCTCTCCATGCTCGCCAGCCGTCGCCGACCGGGCGAGCCTACCTCGAACAGACCAGCGCACGACTCAGCCCGCCCTGCGGTGGACCTTCGCACGAGAGCGCTTCTCGACGTACATCCGCTGGTCGGCGGAGTTCAGCACCTCTTCCACGGTCATTCCGCACTCGGCCCAGCCGATGCCGAAACTCGCGCCGACGCGGACCGCCCGCCCGTCCACCCGGATCGGCGGAATGATCGCGTTGCGGAGGCGCAGGGCCAGATCGGCGGCATCGGCGGCGCCCAGCCCGTCGGCGAGGACGACGAACTCGTCACCACCGAGCCGGGCCACGGTGTCGCCGTCCCGCACTCCGGTGGTGAGCCGACGCGCGACCTCGATGAGGACGGCGTCCCCCGTGTGGTGCCCGAAGCGGTCGTTGATCGACTTGAAGCCGTCGAGGTCGCAGAAGAGGACGGCGAGCCCCTTGGTGCCGTCATCGGTCTCGCCCCCCGTGGGGGCCACGGTGTGGACGTGGTGGTCATACGGCCCGGCGCTGCCCACCGGCTCGAAACCGAAGCCGTGCTCGTGCTCGTACGCCGACGGCTCGTAGCCCGGGCCCTCCCCCGCGTGCTCCGCACCGTAGCCGCCGTCCCGCCGTGCGTCGTACCCGCCGTACGCGGCGTCGCCGGGCCCGGGCGCCGCCGGGCGCTCGCAGAGGCGGGCGGACAGTCGGGAGCGCAGCTCGGCACTGTTGGGGAGGCCGGTGAGCGCGTCGTGCGAAGCGCGGTGGGCGAGCTGCAGCTCGTGCCGCTTGCGCTCCTCGATGTCCTCGACGTGGGTCAGGAGGAAGCGGGGGCCGTCGGCGGTGTCGGCGACGACCGAGTTGCGCAGGGAGACCCACACGTAGCTGCCGTCCCGCCGGGCGAGGCGCAGTTCGGCCCGGCCGCCCTCCGCAGAGGTGCGGAGCAGGGTCCCGATGTCCTCGGGGTGGACCAGGTCGGCGAAGGAGTAGCGCCGCATGACGGAGGCGGGGCGGCCGAGGAGCCGGCACAGGGCGTCGTTGGTGCGGAGCAGCCGGCCGTGCTGGTCACCGCCCATCTCGGCGATGGCCATGCCCGAAGGGGCGTACTCGAAGGCCTGCCGGAAGGACTCTTCGCTGGCCCGGAGCGCCTGCTGCTCCCGTTCGAGCCGGACCAGGGCCCGCTGCATGTTGGAGCGGAGGCGGGCGTTGCTGATGGCGATGGCCGACTGCGAGGCGTACATCTGGAGCGCCTCCTGGCCCCAGGGCCCCGGGTGCCGGCCGTTGCGCGGACGGTCGACGGATATGACGCCGAGGAGCTCGCGACCGGAGCCCGGTGCGGCTCCCCCCGGGCGGGCGGAGCCGACCCTGGGGGCGTACATCGGGGCGTAGAGCCGGTCGTGCGGGTGCCACTCGTCCTCGAAGCGGGGCGCGGGACCGTCGGTGTGCCACTGCGGAACGTCGTCCTCCATGAGGACCCAGCCCTCGGTGTGCGGGATGAAGCGCAGCTCGCCCCAGGCGACCCCCATGGAGAGGCGCCGCTCCCAGGAGGCCCGGGAGCCGACCCGCCCGGTGATCAGCGCTTCGGCCGCGGAGCTTCCGGCGAAGGCCGCGACGACGAGGTCACCGTCGGGGCGAACGAGGTTGACACAGGCCAGCTCGTAGTTGAGACCGGCGACCACGCCGTCGGCGACGGTCTGCAGGGTGTCCGCCAAGCTGCGGGCAGTGTTGAGGTCCGCCACGACCTGGTGCAGCTGCCGCAAGGTCGAGAGACGGACATACGGCTCCGACTCGGTCTCCATCGCTCGCTCTCCCCGAGACCTCGACAGCAACTCCAGGGTTCTCATCGGTTTCGTATCGCACTGTCACCGCCACTGAATCACAGCGAGCTCCACACCCGGTACACAGGGTCAGCAATTACTGGCCTCTGTGACTCAAGTCACAGCAGGTCACGGCGGGTTGCGGCGCACCCCTCGGAGGGGGTCCTAGGTCCGCCGGGGGTGCCGGTCTGGTCCCCGGGCCCGATGCCGGACGCGGGGGTCCGGATTAGCGTGCCGGTGTGCTGAAGACTCCCGCTCCGTGCCCCGTGTCCGACCTGGCCATCCCCCATGCTGGGGGAGTGAGCAACGAAGAGTTCCGAGCCGCGATGTCCCGTCTGGCGGCGGGCGTGGTCCTGGTGACCGCGCACGATCCCGACGAGGGCCCCCGCGGCGAGGACGTCGGCATGACCGCGACCTCCTTCGTTTCGGTCTCCCTCGACCCGCCGCTCGTCCTGGTGAGCCTCCGCAACGGCTCCCGCATGGACGACCTGCTCGCCGACGTCCCCGTCTGGGCGGTGTCGGTCCTCGCCGAGGACCAGCGCCAGGTCGCCGGACGCTTCGCCATGAAGAACCGTGTCAGCGACCGACTGCTCTTCGCCGACCTGCCGCACACCCGCGGCGGGGAGAGCGGCGCCCCGCTCGTGGACGGCGCCCTGTCGGTCCTGGAGTGCCGCACCGAGAGCCGCGTGGTGGCCGGCGACCACACCCTGGTGGTGGGCCGGGTGCTGACGGTCGGCCTGCGCCCGGGCGGCGGCGAGCCCCTGGCGTACTTCCAGGGCAAGTACCGCAGGCTGGGCTGACCCCGGAGGGGGCACCGCCGCGCCGGATCCGGAACCGCACCGCCCCGGCCGCAGCACCACGGGCCACCGGCACCGGAGGCCGGTCAGCCCCAGTCGCGGGACCGCCGGATGCGCTTGGTCTCCGAACGCTGCTTCTTCTCGCGCAGCCGCCGCTCGTTGATCCCGCGGGGGATCTTCGTCGGCCGGCGGGGCTTCGGCGGCGGGGCGGTCGCCTCGGCGAGGAGCGCGGCCAGGCGGACCGCCGCCGTCTCGCGGTTGCGCCACTGCGAACGGTGCTCCGACGCACGGACCGCCACCACGCCGTTGACCAGACGGGGGGCGAGTCGCTCCAGGGCACGCGCCTTCCACACCTCGGGGAGCGCCTCCGTGGCCGCGAGGTCGAAGCGGAGCTCCACCTGCGAGTCGCTGGTGTTGACGTGCTGACCGCCCGGCCCCGACGACCGCGAGAAACGCCACTGGAGCTCGGCCTCGGGCAGCGAGACGGAACCGCGGATGGGATAGGGACCGGACATGCCCCCATGTTCCCCGCAACGGGCCGGAGGAGTCATCCTCATTTTCGCCCGCACCCCGGGCGGGGGCCGGACGGCCGCCGCACGGACGGGGTTCCCCCGGGCGGGGGCCGATCGGGAACCGCCGGCGGCCCCGACGCGTTTCTCCCAGCGACAACATCACGATGAAAGGGACTTTCCATGGCTGTGAGCCTGTCCAAGGGCGGCAACGTCTCCCTGACCAAGGAGGCCCCGGGCCTCTCCGCCGTCACCGTGGGCCTCGGCTGGGACGTTCGCACCACCACGGGCACCGACTTCGACCTCGACGCCTCCGCGATCGGCGTGGACGCCGCCGGACGGGTCGCCTCGGACGCCCACTTCGTCTTCTTCAACAACAAGTCGACGCCGGACCAGACCATCGTCCACACCGGTGACAACCGCACCGGCGAGGGCGGCGGCGACGACGAGCAGATCAACGTCAACCTGGCGGCCCTCCCGCCGAACGTCGAGAAGATCGTCTTCCCGGTCTCCATCTACGACGCGGTCTCCCGCGCGCAGAACTTCGGCCAGGTCCGCAACGCCTACATCCGCATCGTGAACCAGGCCGGCGGCACCGAGCTCGCCCGCTACGACCTCTCCGAGGACGCCGCCGTCGAGACCGCCATGGTCTTCGGCGAGCTGTACCGCCACGGGGCCGAGTGGAAGTTCCGCGCCGTGGGCCAGGGGTACGCCTCGGGCCTGGAGGGCATCGCCCGCGACTTCGGCGTCAACCTCTGACCCCTCGGGTCCCGGGCCGTGGGGCCGCACCGCCGGTCCCCCGGCCCACGCCCCGGCCCTCGCCCCCGGGCGCCCTCTCCTGAGCCCCTCCCCGGCCCTCCACCGCCGGGCGGGCCCGCCGCGACACGGCACCGGAGCCCCGGCCGGGACACCCCGCCGGGGCCCTAGCCTGTCCGCGTGATCGTCGAAGCCCTCGCCCCCAAGGCCCTGGAGGACGGCACCGCCCTCCCCGGCGCGCTGCTCACCGAACTCACCGCGCTCTACGCCTCCGACGAGGAGTTCCAACGGCTCAGCGGTGACTTCCCGGACCCGTCCGACATCCGCCCCGAGCAGGTCGCCGCGGTCCTCGCGGAAGAGCTCGCCCGACCGAGCGCCGAGGTGCTCCTGGCCCGTTCCGAAGGCCGGCTGGTCGCCGTCGCCGTCACCCTCGGCCGCCATCCCGACCCGGCCGACCCCGACCCCTGGTTGGGCCTGCTCATGGTCCACGCGGACGAACGGGGAGCAGGGCACGGCCGTCGGCTCGCCACCCATGTGGAGGACCGGTTCCGCGCCGCCGGCCGTACCGGTCTGCGGCTCGCCGTCCTGGAGGACAACCCGGCGGGGCTGGCGTTCTGGACCGCGCTCGGGTACGAGGAGACGGACCGCCGCCCGGACCTCGCCCGCGGTCGCCCGTGCGTGGTGCTGCGCAAGGAGCTTGCGTCCTAGCCGCATTGCCCGGTGAGGTCTTCGGTCCGGACCGTCGAGGCGTGCAGGTGGAGACCGGTCCGGCACCCGGCTCAGGTTCCGGGGAGGATGCGGCGCGTCTCGTAGGCCCACATCGCGATCTCGACCCGGTTGCGGGCGCCGAGTTTGGCCATCAGGCTGGCCAGGTGCGTCTTCACCGTGCTGAGGCTGATGTGCAGTGCATCGGCGATCTCGGTGTTGGTCAGCCCGCGGGCGACGGCGAGGAGCACCTGCTCCTCGCGGGCGGTGACGGGGGAGACCGGCTGGGCCACGGGCCGGCCGGCGGGCAGGTCCGCGAACGCCCGGAGCAGACGGACGGTGACGCTGGGCGCGATGAGCGCCTCGCCGTCGGACGCCGACCGCACGGCCTGCGCCAGAAGATCCGGTCCCGTGTCCTTGAGGAGGAATCCGCGCGCGCCGGCACGCAGCGAGCCGTAGACGTACTCGTCGAGGTCGAACGTGGTGATGACGACCACGGCCAGCGGGTCGGCGACCCCCGGGCCGGCGACCAGACGGGTGGCCTCGAGCCCGTCGAGTACGGGCATGCGGATGTCGAAGAGGCAGACGTCGGGGCGCAGTTCGCGGGCCAGACGTACCGCTTCCCGCCCGTCGGCGGCCTCGCCGACCACCTCGATGCCGGGCTGGGCGTTCAGGATGATCCGCAGCCCGGTGCGGATGATCGTCTGGTCGTCAGCGACGAGGACGCGAATGGACACCGCTCTCGCTCCTCGCCCTCGGCAGTTCGGCGTCGACGTGCCAGCCCCGGTCGGTACCCGGCCCGGCCCGTAGTGTGCCGCCGAGCAGGGTCGCGCGCTCGCGCAGTCCGGTGAGTCCGTATCCGTCGCGCCCCCGGCCGGTGCGCCGGCCGTTGTCGCGCACGCTCACCCGTACCGCGTGCCGTTCCGCGGCGACCCGGACGACGAGCTCGGTCGCGTCGACCGCATGGCGCAGCGCGTTGGTCACCGACTCCTGCACGATCCGGTAGACGGCCGCGTCCACGGCCGGGGGCAGCGCGTCCAGTTCGCCGTCGAGCCCCAGGTCGACCCTGAGGCGACCCCCCGGGGTGTGCACCAGGCGCTCCAGATCCGCGACTCCGGCAGGGGGCGCCAGCTCGGCGCCGACCCCGCGGTCGCGCAGCGCGGCGACCATGGCGCGCATCTCCTCCAGCGTGCGCGCCCCTTCCTCCTCGACCCCCTCCAGCGCCTCGACGGCGGCGGACGGGTCGGTGCCCGCGAGCACCCGGCCCGCCTGGGCGATGATCACCATGGCCGACACGTGGTGGGCCACCGTGTCGTGCAGTTCCCGGGCGAGCTGCTCGCGCTCGCGGGAGCGCACCTGGTCCAACTGCCGCTCGCGGGCGGTCACCCTGAACCGCACGGCAGCCCCGACCACGCCGGGCAGCAGCCCGAAGACGAAGCCCACGACCTTTTCGACGACCGAGGTCTCGTCCGGGACGACACACAGCGCGCACGCCGCGACGATCACCGCGCCGCCCAGCACGATCTCCCGCCCCGATCCCCACCGGAGCAGCGCGTACACCAGCACGAGCACGACCGCGCTGGTGTACAGGCCGACGGGCTCCCGCGGTGCGGCGACGAGCCAGGCCAGCTGAAGCAGGACCACCGAGCCGAACGCCAGCGTGACCACCGCCAGCGGGCGGGTCCGGCGCCAGAGGGTGAGCAGGCACAGCCATGCGGCGAACACCACTGCCACCGACCGCCACACGACGTTCTCGCGCAGGGTGGCCTCCAGCACCACACCGCCCAGGCCCGCGGCGAGCAGCACCCGGTCCCGCCACACCCGGGCGGGCGCGTCGGGCGGCCGGGGTTCGGTCCACAGGGTTCGCAGGTCGTCGGGGAGCACGGTTCTCAGCCTAGGGACCGCGGCGCGCCGCGCATCGGCCGAAAGGACGGGTCGTCACTCCGTCCCGGGGCCGACGGATCCGCGGCCCGCGGGCCGATGCAGCGGAGCGCCGTGGCGACGAGCCTCGGCATCGGCGGCCGTACAAGGACGGTCGACGAGGTGGTTGGAGGACCCGATGCTCTCGAAAGCCCTGTTGCGCCTGGGCGCAAGCGCCGCCCGCCGTCCCCGGCGGGTGATCGCGGCATGGCTGGTCACCGCCGCGCTCGCCGTCCTCGCCGCGCTCGCCTTCGGCGGGCGGACCGCGGACTCGATGACCGCTCCGGGGCTGGACTCCCGACGGGCCGCGGAACTGATCGAGCGGGCCGGCACCGGCCAGGAGGGGATGACCGCCCAGGTGGTCGTCACCCCGCTCGACGGCGGTGCGACGTTCTTCGACCACGGCGGCGCGCGCACCGCTCTCACGCAGCTGCAGACCGAGGTGGAGCGGCTGCCGCACGTGCTCGGCACGAGCGACCCGACGGGGGCGCTCGACGCGGGCGGGGACGCCGCCGTGCGCGGTGGGCTCGTGTCGGCCGACGGGCGGATCGCGGTCGTCCGGGTGCAGTACCCCGACCAGAGCCGGCTGTCGGCCAAAGACCTCGACGCGCTCGTCGGCCTCGGCGACCGCCTGCGCGCCGAACTGCCGCTGCGCATCGAGATGGGCGGGAACCTCTTCTACGTCTTCTCCGACCCCGACGGCGGCGCGAGCGAACTGATCGGCCTCCTCGCCGCGGCCGCGATCCTGTTCCTGGCGTTCGGTTCGCTCGTCGCCGCCGCGCTGCCGATCGGCATGGCGGTCTTCGGGCTGACCGTCGGGGTCGCCACGATGACGGTACTGGCGGGGGTGACGGAGGTCCCCACCTTCGCACCGGTCCTGGGCAGCATGGTCGGGCTCGGAGTGGGCATCGACTACGCGCTGTTCGTGCTCGCCAGGCACCGGGAGCATCTCGCATGCGGGCTCGGTCCCCGCGAGGCGGCGGGGCGAGCGGTGGCCACGGCGGGGAGGCCCGTGGTCTTCGCCGGCGGCACCGTCGTCGTGTCGATCCTCGGCCTGGCGGTCGCGGACGTGCCGTTCATGACGGTGGGCGGGGTCGCCGTCTCGATCGTCGTCCTGACGATGGTGCTCGCGTCGGTGACGCTGCTGCCGGCCTTCCTCGGCGCGGCGGGCCCGCGACTGGCCCGGGCCGGCCAGATCGGCCGGATCGGCCGGGCTCTGCAGACCAGGAGGCCGGGCCGACCCGCACGGCGGGACCCGGCCGCGGGCGCCGCCCGCGCCGCCGGGTGGCGTCGCTGGATCGGGCACGTCAGCCGGCACCCGGTGCCGTACGCGGTCGGCGCGGCGGGGCTGCTGCTGACCGCGACGCTGCCCCTGCTCGGCCTGCGCGTCGGCCTGCCCGACGACGGCTCACTGCCTCAGGGCCGTACCGAGCGCCGGGCCTACGACCTCGTCGCCGAGGGGTTCGGTCCGGGCACCAACGGCCCCCTCGTCATCGCCGCGGACCCCACCGGTGATCCGGGAGTGCTGGACCGACTCGTCGCAGCGGTCGCGGCGGATCCGGGCATCGCGTCCGTCGCGGCGCCACGCGTCGATCGGGCCACCGGCATCGCGACCCTCGTGGTGTTCCCGACCACCAGCCCCCAGGACAAGGCCACGGCCGACACCATCGCCCGGCTGCGCACCGACGTGCTGCCCACGGCGATCGGGCGCGGCCCGGCCAGGGCCCACGTCGGCGGCGCTGCCGCGAGCCTGTCCGATGTGGGCCGACGCACCAGCCAACGCATGCCGGTGTTCGTCGCCGCCGTGCTGGCGATGTCGTTCCTGCTGCTGATGCTGGTCTTCCGCTCGGTGCTCGTACCGCTCAAGGCGGTCCTGCTGAACCTGCTGAGCATCGGCGCGGCTTACGGCATCATGGTCGCGGTCTTCCAGTGGGGCTGGGGAAGCGCGCTCATCGGGCTGGAAGCGACGGTTCCGATCGTGTCGTTCATCCCGATGTTCCTCTTCGCCATCCTGTTCGGCCTGTCCATGGACTACGAGGTGTTCCTCCTCTCCCGCGTGCGCGAGGAGTACCTGCGCACCGGCGACAGCGGCACGGCGATCGTCGAGGGCATCTCGCGCACCGCCCGGATCATCACCTCGGCCGCCCTCATCATGGTGGCGGTCTTCCTGTCCTTCGCCGTCGCCGAGGACCCCTCCACCAAGATGTTCGGGCTCGGTCTGGCCACCGCGATCTTCATCGACGCCACGGTCGTGCGCATGGTGCTGGTGCCGGCGACCATGACGCTCCTCGGCCGGGCCAACTGGTGGCTGCCGAAGTGGCTGGACCGGATGCTTCCCCGCGGCCCGGTCGGCACCGACGACACCGACGACACCGACGCGGAATCCACGGGTGAGGACCCGCGTGCACGGCTGGTCGACCGTTGACCCCGCTCCTGCGCGCCCTTGGCGTCCGGCGGCCCAGGGCGTCGCCCGAGGGGCATGTCGAGTCGTGGTCATCGAACGGTCCCGGTGAGGTCCTCGATCCGGATCGTCGAGGCGCGCAGGCAGGGCCCGCAGCTTGATGACGCCCCCATGCCCCCTCCCTAGGGCCGGTCCGGCTTCTCGTCGCCGTACAGCCAGACCTCCCACAGGTCGCCCAGGTCGCGGCCGGCCACGCCCTCCGCGTAGGCCGTGAAGTCCTCCGTGGAGGCGCTGGCGTGACGGTACTTCGCCGACCAGCCGCGCAGGATCTCGTCGAAGACGCGGTCGCCGACCGTCTCCCGCAGCTCGTGCAGGACCATCGCGCCCCGCTGGTACACGGGCGGGTCGAAGAGGTTCTCGGCCGTGGGGGGTGCGGCCGGCGGGAAGGCCCAGTTGGCGTCCTGGGCGAAGGCCCGCTCGAAGTGGGTCCGCGCGGGCACCTGCTCGTACTCCTCGCTGTACAGCCACTCCGCGTAGGTCGCGAAGCCCTCGTTCAGCCACAGGTCGCGCCAACTGCGGGGGGTGACCGAGTTGCCGAACCACTGGTGGGCCAGTTCGTGCACGAGGGTGGTGCGGTCGAAGGAGGCGGCCGGGAACACCGGCCGGGTCTGGGTCTCCAGGGCGTAGCCGAGGGTCCCGTCCGCCAGGACCACCACCCCCGCGGCGGAGAAGGGGTAGGGGCCGAAGCGCTTCGCCTGACGGTCGAGGATCTCGGGGACCTCGCCCCGCAGCGCGGCACTGCCCGGCGCCACCGACGGTTCGGCGGCGGTCAGGACGGGAACGGAGCCGAGGGCCGTTGCCGTGCCCGTCTCGTAGCGGCCGATGACGACCGTCGCGAGGTAGCTCGCCATCGGCTCGGCGGTGTGCCACACGGTGGTGACGCGGCCGTCCGGCTCCGTGCGGCGTGCGGTGCGGACCCCGTTGGAGAAGCCGTCGACTCCGGCCGGGAGGGTGAGCGCGAGGTCGTAGAGGGCCTTGTCGGAAGGATGGTGGTTGCCGGGGAACCAGGTCATGGAGCCGGCGGGTTCGCCGACCGCGACCGCTCCGCCGGGCGTGCGCAGCCAGCCCTCCGCGGATCCGTCGGCATCCGTGAGCGGCTCGGGCACGCCCGCGTAGGTGACGGTGGCCCGGAACTCCTCGCCCTCCGGGATCTCCTCGCCCGGGCGGAGCGTCAGCTCGTTCCCGGCCCTGTTGTACGCGGCGGGGACGCCGTCGACGGTCGCGGCCCGCACGGTGAGCCCGGACAGGTCGAGGTTGAAGGCGCTGAGGTCCTGGGTGGCGCGGGCGGTGATCTCGACGGTGCCGTCGAGGCGCCCGTCGGCGGGGTCGTAGGCGAGGGACAGGCCGTAGTGCCGGACGTCGTACCCGCCGTTGCCGAGCTTCGGGAAGTACGGGTCGCGGAGTCCGGAGGCCCCCGGGGTGCCGCGGACGCCGCCGCCGACCTCGGCGCAGCCGCCCGCGAGCAGCGCGAGGGCCGTGAGGACGGCGGCGAGGACGGCGGATCGGGTCCGGTTGTGCTGGGCCACGCCTCGATCTTAGGAGGCCGGCCCGACCGCTGCCGAAGGGCCGCGGCCGGAGCGGTGGGGGTGGTGTCCGGGGAGGGGTCCGGGTGGCACCGCCGGTGGGGGTGGTGTCCGGGTCACTTGGTGAGGGAGGCGACGCCGATCCGGG
>NZ_JBHYMK010000097.1:0-18237 GCF_042743065.1 Streptomyces sp. NPDC058872 | reverse complement strand
GGGGGGGGGGTTTTGGGGGGGGGGGGGGGGGGGGGCCGCCCGCCGGGGGGTGGTTGCCGCCGACCCCGCGGGTACACACTTGCTTTTTAGGGGGGTTGGTTCCCTAACTCCCCCAACCCACGGCCATGCGTCCACGGGGTGGGTTCAGACGGTCTCGGGGAGCTCGTCCAGCCCTTCGGCGACCAGCTTGGCGAGGCGGTCGAGTGCGACCTCGGCGCCCTCGGCGTCCGAGGCGAGGACGATCTCTTCGCCGCCCTGCGCGCCCAGGCCGAGCACCGCGAGCATGGAGGCGGCGTTCACCGGGGTGCCGTCGGACTTGGCGATCGTCACGGGGACGCCGGAAGCCGTGGCGGCACGGACGAAGATGGACGCGGGGCGGGCGTGCAGGCCCTCGGCCCAGCCGACGTTGACGCGGCGCTCAGCCATGGTGTTGCCCTTCGGGTCTCAAGCGGGTTGTCTAGACCAGTCTCTCATGGGGAGGGAGGTGCTCGCACCGACCTCCGGACCGGACCGGACCGCCGTTCGGCCCTCCCCACCCTGCAACACCTTGCATCGCGCACCCCCGCCGCGCGACCGGTGCCACAGCCGTGTCGCGGCCGTAGGCTGACCCCATGCAGAGCGCGTCGGAGCAGTCGGAAGCGGCGGAACCACCGGCCCCGGCCGAACACGCCTACCCGGACCACTGGGAGGCGGACGTGGTGCTCCGCGACGGCGGCACCGCACGCATCAGGCCCATCACCACCGACGACGCCGACCGACTGGTGAGCTTCTACGAGCAGGTCTCGGACGAGTCGAAGTACTACCGCTTCTTTGCCCCCTACCCCCGGCTGTCCGCCAAGGACGTGCGCCGCTTCACCCACCACGACTTCGTGGACCGGGTGGGCCTCGCCGCGACCGTCGGCGGCGACTTCATCGCCACCGTGCGCTACGACCGCATCAACGTCCACGGCATGCCCGCCTCCGCGCCGGCGGACGAGGCCGAGGTCGCCTTCCTCGTGCAGGACGCGCACCAGGGCAGGGGAGTGGCCTCCGCGCTCCTCGAACACATCGCGGCGGTCGCGCGCGAGCGGGACATCCGGCGCTTCGCGGCCGAAGTGCTCCCCGCCAACACCAAGATGATCAAGGTCTTCACCGACGCGGGCTACACCCAGAAGCGCAGCTTCGAGGACGGTGCCGTCCGGCTCCACCTCGACCTCGAACCGACCGACCGCGCCCTCGCCGTCCAGCGCGCGCGGGAGCAGCGCGCCGAGGCCCGGTCCGTCCAGCGGCTCCTCACCCCCCGGTCCGTCGCCGTCGTCGGTGCCGGGCGCGCTCCGGGCGGTGTCGGTCGGACCGTGCTCCGCAACCTCCTCGGGGCCGGGTTCACCGGACGGGTGTACGCGGTGAACGCCGCGCTCACCGACGGGGTGACGGAACTCGACGGCGCCCCGGCGCACCCTTCCGTCGGGGCCATCGGGGAACCGGTGGACCTGGCCGTCGTCGCCGTCCCGGCCGAGCGGGTCCCGGAGGCCGTGGCGGACTGCGGCGAACACGGGGTGCGCGGCCTCGTGGTGCTCTCCGCCGGATACGCCGAGAGCGGCGCCGCCGGCCGTGAACGCCAGCGCGAACTGGTGCGGCAAGCCCGTTCCTACGGCATGAGGATCATCGGCCCCAATGCCTTCGGGATCATCAACACCGCCTCCGACGTCCGACTCAACGCCTCGCTCGCACCGCAGATGCCGGCCGCCGGCCGGATCGGACTCTTCACCCAGTCCGGCGCCATCGGCATCGCCCTCCTCGCCGGGCTGCACCGCCGGGGTGTCGGCCTCTCCTCCTTCATCTCGGCCGGCAACCGCGCCGACGTCTCCGGCAACGACTTCCTCCAGCACTGGTACGACGATCCCGGGACCGACGTCGTCCTCCTCTACCTGGAGTCGATCGGGAACCCCCGGAAGTTCACCCGCCTCGCCCGCCGCACCGCCGCGGTCAAGCCGGTCGTGGTGGTCAAGGGGGCCCGGCACAGCGGCAGTGCCCCGCCCGGCCACCGGGTGCCGGTCACCCGCGTCCCGCACGCCACGGTCTCCGCACTGCTCCGCCAGGCCGGGGTGATCCGCGTCGACACCGTCACCGAGCTCGTCGACGCCGGACTGCTGCTCTCCGCCCAGCCCCTGCCCGCGGGACCCCGGATCGCGATCCTCGGCAACTCCGAGTCGCTCGGCCTGCTCACCTACGACGCCTGTCTGACGGAAGGACTGCGACCGCTGAGGCCGCTCGACCTGACGACGGCCGCGGTTCCGGCGGACTTCAGGGACGCGCTGGCGGCTGCGCTCGCGGACGACACCTCCGACGCGGTCGTCGTGACCGCGATCCCCTGGGTGGGGGAGGACGGCGCCACCGAATTCGGTGACGGCGAGGTCCTCGCCGCCGCCCTCCGCGAGGCCGTCGCCTCCGCCCCCGCGCCGGCGAAGCCGGTGGTCGTCGTCCACGTCGAGATGGGCGGCCTGGCGGAAGCCCTCGCGATGGCCACCAGTACGCGGCCGGTCGTGGCGGAGCGCACGGGGGGCGTCCAGGAGGAGCGTCCCCATGAGGTCCCGGCCGGGCCGGGCCTTCCCGGGGGAACCGGCAGCACGGACACGGGTACCGGCGGTGCCGTGGACGAGGGCCGGGCCGGAGCCGCGACGGACGACACGGGCAGCCCCGCCGGCCCGGGCGTTCCACCGCTCCCCGACGCCTCGCCGGCCACCGGCCCCCCGGACGCCGGACCCGCGGAGGACGCCACGGCCCCCACCCGGCGGACGACCATCCCCGCCTACCCCGCCGCCGAGAGGGCCGTACGGGCGCTGGCCGAGGCCGTGCGGTACGGGCAGTGGCGCCGACAGGCCGCCGAGCCCGGGCGGGTGCCCGAGTACGAGGACATCGACGAGGCCGGAGCAGCCGCGCTCATCGAGGAGGCGTTGGGGAACGACGGCGAGGCGGACGCCCGCGGGGTGACCCTCGACAGCGGAGCGGCCGGCGGACTGCTCGCCCGGTACGGGATCACCGTCCTGCCGACCCTCCCCGCGCCCACTCCCGACGCCGCCGTCGGGGCCGCCGCGCGGCTCGGGTACCCGGTCGCGCTCAAGACGACCGCACCCCACCTCCGGCACCGCCCCGACCTCGGGGGCGTCCGGCTCGACCTCGCCACCGAGCAGCAGCTCCGCACGGCCTACGCCGAACTGACCGAGGCCCTCGGCAAGCCGGAGGAGCTCCAGCCGGTGGTCCAGGCGATGGTGCCCCGTGGCGTCGACACGGTCGTCCGCTCCGCCATTGACCCGGCCGTCGGTGCGGTCCTCTCCTTCGGCCTTTCGGGTGCGGCGTCCGAGCTGCTCGGCGACACGGCGCACCGGCTGGTGCCGGCCACCGACCGGGACGTCGCCGAACTCGTCCGCTCCCTCCGCACCACGCCCCTGCTCTTCGGCTGGCGGGGGTCCGCCCCCGTGGACACGCCGGCCCTGGAGGAACTCCTGCTCAGGGTGTCCCGACTGGTGGACGACCACCCCGAGGTGGTTGCGGTCTCCCTGGAGCCGGTGGTCGTCGCTCCCCGGGGGCTCTCCGTCCTCGGCGCGACGGTGCGACTGGCCCCGCCACCACCGCGCACCGACCTCGGGCCGCGCAGCCTGCCGCGCTACTGAGGACCGGAGGAGGGGAACGGCACCGGGGCCCGCCCGCCGTCCTCCGCGGCTCCGTCCCGGCGGCCGGGACGGAGTCGGATCTCACAGTCCCGGAGCTCCCGAACGGCGCGGGTGCCTTCGCAAGGGGCCGAGCCGCCCCTGCCCACGGATTAGGATGGAGCCCATGGCAAAGAGCGGTACGACGACCCAGGGGCTGCGCGCGGCGATCGAGCGCAGCGGCTACTACCCGGCCCTCGTGGCCGAGGCGGTGGAGGCCGCCATCGGCGGCGAGTCCATCGCGTCGTACGTGGTCCACCAGGAGACCACCTTCGACGCGAACGAGGTCCGGCGGCACGTCACCGTCCTCGTGCTGACGCCGCACCGCTTCATCGTCAGCCACACCGACGAGCAGGCCGCCGACACGAGCTCCCCGACCCCGTACGCCACGACCTCCACCGAGTCCGTGAAGCTCGACCGGATCTCGTCGGTCGTCGTCAGCCGGGTGGTCGCCAACCCCGAGTCGTACACGCCGGGCACCCTCCCCCGCGAAGTGGTCCTCACCATCGGGTGGGGCGCCGTCTCCCGCATCGACCTGGAGCCGGCTGCCTGCGGCGACCCCAACTGCGATGCCGACCACGGCTACACCGGCAACACCACCGCCGACGACCTCAGCCTGCGCGTCAGCGACGCAGGGGACGGCCCGGACACCGTCCGGCAGACCCTCGCGTTCGCCCAGGCGCTCTCCGAAGCCATCGCCGCGACCGCCACCCCCACCCGCTGATGGTGCAGCCCACGGCGGTCGCCCACGGCTGGCCCGATGACCCGACCCCGCTCGCCCCGGAAACCGCGCCGGTGCCCGCGTACTCCTCCGGATCGCTCGGCGACCTGTTGCCGACGCTCGTGGCGGGCCAGGGCGTACCCGGATTCGACGCCCGGATCGCGGAGTTGGCCCCGGCCGACCGGAACTGCGTCTTCCTGATCGATGGACTCGGCTGGGAGCAGATCGCGGCCCACCCCGACGAGGCCCCGTACCTGACCTCGCTGATCGGCTCCTCCCGGGGCGGCACGGGCCTCCCGATCACGGCGGGCTTCCCCGCCACCACCGCGACCTCCCTCGCCTCCGTCGGGACCGGCCGGCACCCCGGTACGCACGGGCTGCCCGGCTATACGGTCCGCAACCCGGAGACCGGCGAGCTGATGAACCAGCTGCGCTGGAAGCCGTGGACCTCGCCGCAGGCCTGGCAGCCCCATCCGACCGTCTTCCAGCTGGCGCACGAGGCCGGGATCCACACGGCCCAGGTGTCCTCCCCGATCTTCGAGCAGACCCCGCTCACCAAGGTCGCGCTCAGCGGCGGAACGTTTCACGGACGGCTCTCCGGCGAGGAGCGCATGGACTTCGCCGCCGAGCAGCTGGCCGGTGGCGACCGCTCGCTGGTCTACACGTACTACAGCGAACTCGACGGTGCAGGACACCGGTTCGGCATCGACTCCGACGCCTGGCGCGGTCAGTTGATGTTCGTCGACCGGCTCGTCCAGCGCCTCGCCGACCAACTCCCGCCCCGCACCGCTCTGTACGTCACGGCCGACCACGGCATGGTCGACATCCCCTTCGACGAGCAGCACCGCATCGACTTCGACGAGGACTGGGAGCTGCGCGCCGGCGTCGCCCTGCTCGGCGGCGAGGGGCGTGCCCGCCACGTCTACGCCGTGCCCGGCGCCGAGGCGGACGTGCTCACCTGCTGGCGGGAGGTCGTCGGCGAGCAGTTCTGGGTGGCGAGCCGCGACGAGGCCATCGACCTCGGTTGGTTCGGTGCCGAGGTCGACGAGCGGGTGTACGGCCGGATCGGCGATGTCATCGCGGCGGCCCACGACGACGTGGCGATCACCGCATCGGTCAACGAGCCCCACGAGTCCGCGATGGTCGGCATGCACGGCTCCATGACCCCCGCCGAGCAGCTCGTCCCGCTGCTCGAAGTGCGTTCCTGAGCACCCGACCGTCCCCGCCCCACGACCTGAAAGGTCCCCGTCCCGTCATGCCCGAGCTGGTCTTCTTCTCCGGAACCATGGATTGCGGGAAGAGCACCCTGGCGCTCCAGATCGCCCACAACCGCGACGCGCGGGGGCTCCAGGGCGTGATCTTCACC
Organism: Streptomyces sp. NPDC058872; assembly: GCF_042743065.1. Taxonomy (NCBI): domain Bacteria; kingdom Bacillati; phylum Actinomycetota; class Actinomycetes; order Kitasatosporales; family Streptomycetaceae; genus Streptomyces; species Streptomyces sp. NPDC058872. Next base: position 12,464 of record NZ_JBHYMK010000097.1, on the reverse strand, counting down.
CGTGACGACCGGGCGGGCGAGGGCAAGCTCTCCTCCCGGCTCGGCCTGGTGACGGAGGCGGTCGAGGCGCCGCGGGGCATGGACCTGTACGCCCACCTCGTCACCCAGCTCTCCCAGGGTGGCAAGGCGGACTACGTGATCGTGGACGAGGCGCAGTTCCTCGCCCCGGAACAGATCGACCAACTGGCCCGGATCGTCGACGACCTCAGCCTGGACGTCTTCGCCTTCGGGATCACCACGGACTTCCGCACCAAGCTCTTCCCCGGCTCGCAGCGGCTGATCGAGTTGGCGGACCGCATCGAGCAGCTCCAGGTGGAAGCCCTGTGCTGGTGCGGGGCCCGCGCCACCCACAACGCCCGGACGGTGGGGGGCGAGATGGTCGTCGAGGGCGAGCAGGTCGTCGTCGGGGACGTGAACCGCCCGGCCGAGGAGATCGGCTACGAGGTCCTGTGCCGCCGTCACCACCGCCGGCGGATGACCTCGGCCTCGGCCCGCGCGGGTGCCCTCTCCCCGGACGTCCTTCCCGTCGGCTCCGGGTGACCCCGGCCCCGACCGAACCCCGCCCGACGGGGGAACCCCGGGCTCGGGAAGGCCGGCGCGGGGCATGGGGCAGGGGCCCCGGGGCGAGGGCGTGCGCCGGGGCACCTCGGGGAGCCGAGGAGGAGCGGTGCCGGTCGGCGGCCGTGCGGGCTGCGCTCGTCGCCGCCCTGCTCGTCGCCACCGGGATCACCCGTGTGCGCACCACCGGGCACCGAGTCACGGCCTGACCGCCTCCCGGCAACACGGGGATCGCGGTCCCCGGCGTGCCGCGCCTCTCCGATTGGCGCTGCGCCGTCGGCGCGACGGCGCTCCTCGTGCTCGCGGCAACGGCCCTCCTGCACCGCCGTCGGGGGAGGAGGCACGGACGTGGTGATGACGGGGCCCGGCGGTCTGACGGGGCCCGGCGCTCTGAGGGGCGACGGGGAAGGGCGGACCCCGGAGGAGGGGTTTCCGTCAGATACGACAAGAGTTCACCCGGAGTGCACGCGCGGATCGTTCGCCGGGACGGCGCGACCGTTAATGTGCCCGCCGTAGCGGCGTTAAATTGTTCGATTCAGTGTGGGGATCCCGAGTGCCGAAACTGTCCGTCGTCGTACCGTTCCACAATGTCGGGCCGTACGCGCCCGACACCTTGCGCAGTCTCGTGAACAATGCGGATCCGGAATTCGAGTTCCTGCTGATCGACGACTGCTCGACGGACGACACCCCGGAAATCCTCGACCGCTGGCGGGACCGCCTCCCGAACGCCACCGTCATTCGGCACGAAACGAACCGGGGCGTCGCCCAGGCCCGCAACACCGGAATCGACGCGGCCCGCGGTGACTATCTGACCTTCCTCGACGGCGACGATTGGTACGCACCGGGTCACCTGGGCGCCGCCGTGGCCGGGATCTCCCGCCTGGGCTGCGACTTCGCCCGTACCGACCATGTGCTGTCAGAAGGTCGGAAGCGGCAGATCCGCTACGCTCCGGCCAAAAGCCGGGACGTGGTGATGGATTCCAGGGACGGCATCGCGCCGGCCAACATGGTGACGATGGTCGACTATCCCTTCGTCCCCTTCGGGATTTACCGCGGGAGCCTCTTCGAAAACGGAGAGTCCCGCTTCGAGACGTCCCTCAGAACGGCAGAGGACCGACTCTGGGTCTGGCGGCTCCACCTGAAGGCGAAGACGTTTGCCGCGCTTTCGCTGCACGGGGTTTTCTACCGGCGGGGCGTCACCACCTCGCTCACCCAGATCACCGACAACCGGCAGCTCGATTTCATCCCCTCGTACGACCTGCTGCTCGACGAGGTCTCCCGGGACGCGGAGGCCGACCGCTTCCTCCCCAAGGCGGTCCGCACCTATTGCGCGATGATCGCCTTCCACATGGGGAAGGTCGGAAAGTACGAGCCCGCCGTCGCCGCGCGGCTGCGCGTCGACGTGCGCGATGCCCTGCACCGCATGCCGCAGGACGTCCTCGACGAGAACCTCGCCACCATGGACACCCGGCGCAGCACCCTCCTCCGGAGCCTGCGCGACACCGGAAGGACCGCCTGACCCATGGCCACCGCCCCCGAGAAGGCGACCGTCGCCGACGCCCGCCCGATCCAGATCTTCCAGGTGTCCACCCTGTACGGCGCGGCCACCCTGGCCGCTGCGCTCGACGCCGGGCAGTTCGGCCCCCGAGGGACCGCCCGCAGGCTCCTGCTCATCTCGCACAACGCCGAGATCCCCGAGACCGCGCTCCGCCTGCAGACCATGACCGGGTACGAGCGGATCGCCACGCGCTTCGACGGAACCCTCGACTGGAACGAGACGATCCACCCCTACCACCCCGCCATGTGGGCCCCCCGTCCCGAGGAGGCCCCGCTCTGGCAGCGCGTCCTGCGCACCGCCTGGGACCTCGGCACCGGCCCGGTGGAACTGATCGTCGAGTCCATCCAGGTCAATCCGGCCAAGGCGCTGGCCGGTGCCTTCCCCGAGAGCACCGTCCACGTCTACGCGGACGGCCTGATGAGCTACGGTCCGACCCGCTCCGACCTCGCACAGTCGATCGCCTGCCGCATCCGCCGGGTCCTCCACCTCGACCTGGTGCCGGGCCTGCGTCCCCTCCTGCTGAGCGAGTACGGGGTCGAGCCCGAACTGGTCCCCGACGCGGCCTTCCGCGCGGTCCTCGCCGAGATCGCCGAAGCGGCGGCCGAGGACCCCGCCATCGCGGGGGCGGCGGCTGCCGGGCCGACGGCCCTCCTGCTCGGCCAGTACCTCGCCGCCCTCTCCCTCCTCAGTGCGGAGGAGGAAGAGGAACTGCACGTGCGGATGCTGCGCGGGGCCGCAGCGGCCGGGCACCGCTCGGTCGTCTTCAAACCGCACCCGACAGCGCCCGCCCGCTACTCCCAGGCCCTGCACGAGGAGGCCGAGCGGCTCGGCACACGGCTCACGGTGCTCGACGGGCCGCTGCTCGCCGAAACCTTCTACGAACGCTGCCGGCCCGAACTCGTCGTCGGCTGCTTCTCCACGGCGCTGCTCACCGCCGCCGTCTACTACGACGTTCCCGTCGCGCGGGTCGGCACGGCCGAGGTCCTCGAACGGCTCACCCCCTTCGAGAACAGCAACCGGATCCCGCTCACCATCGTCGACCACCTGCTCCCGGACCTGGAACGCGACGAGGCGCCCGCCGTGCCCGGACCCGCCCCCGCCTCCCTCACCCCGCTGGTCAGGGCCGTCGGCTACGGCATGAGGCACAAGATCCACCCCGGACTCCGCGAAGAGGCCGCGGCCTTCCTCGCCGAGCACCACGCCGACCCCGCCACCGCACGCCACTTCACCGTCGAACGGCTGACCCAACTCGACCTGCCGGGCGGGGCGGCCACCCCTGCGTCGACGGGAATGTTCCGACTGCGCCGCGGTGCGGCACGGAGCCGCGGCTGAGCCGTGGGCACCACCGCGGTCAGCGCTCGGCGGACCTGACCAGGGTGAAGACAGCGCCCTCCGGGTCCGCCGCCAGGGCGAGCCGCCCCGCCGTGCCGTCCCGCGGTGGACGCAGCACCTGGCCACCGAGCTCCAGTACCAGCCGCGCCGCCGCGTCCGTGTCGGCGACCTCGAAGTACGTCATCCAGTGCGGGCCCCGGTCCCGGGGCAGCGCATTGCCGACGCCGTGCAGCGAGGCCACCGGGGCCCCGGCCACAGAGAGCATCGCGTAGTCGTGGTCGGCCGAGATCACCGGCTCCACGTCGAAGCCGAAGACCGTCCGGTAGAACTTGCCGGTCCCGGACGTCTCATAGGTCAACAGCTCGTTCCACACCGGGGTCCCCGGCGGTCCTGCCGTCGCGGTGCCGTGGTGCGCCTCCGCCTGCCAGATGCCGAAGACCGCGCCGGCCGGGTCGGAGCAGATCGCCAGACGACCGGCCTCGCCCGCGTCCAGCGGTCCGACGGCGACGGTGCCGCCGCAGGAGCGGATGGCCTCGGCGGTCTCGTCGGCGTCCTTCGTGGCCAGGTAGGGAGTCCAGGCGATGCGCAGGTGACGGTCGGGCGGCAGTTGACCGATGCCCGCCACCTCCTTGCCCCCGAGCAGCGCGCGCACGTAGGGGCCCAGGTGCTGCGGGCCGGGCACGAACTCCCAGTCGAAGAGCGCGTGGTAGAACTCCTGGGTGGCGTCAAGCCCGTGCACCATCAGGCTCACCCAACAGGGCGTCCCGGGTGGGCGCGGAGTCGCCTGGGTCATCGTCACACTCTCCTCGGACCATCGTCCCGGCCGTGTCCCCGTCCGATGGTGACACCGACGGCCGCCCGGCGCGCCCCGACCGCGCCGCGCATGGCGCGATTCCGCCGCAGGGTGGCCGGTCCGCCCCCGGCAGCCCCACGGCTGCGCGAGGATGGCTCCCATGAAGCCCATCATCTCCGCAAGCGAACTGCTGAGCGAGTTGGCCGGAGTGCGTCCGCCGGTCCTCCTGGACGTCCGCTGGACGCTCGGCGGCCCGCCCGGACGGCCCGCCTACGAGGCGGGTCATCTTCCCGGTGCGGTCTACGTCGACCTGGACGAGGAACTCGCGGGACCTCCCGGCGGCGGCGGGCGCCACCCGCTGCCCGACCCCGAGCTCTTCGGCGCCGTGATGCGCCGGGCGGGCGTCCCGTCCGACGGGCCGGTCGTCGTGTACGACGGGGGCCTCGGTTGGGGAGCGGCCCGTGCCTGGTGGCTGCTCCGCTGGGCGGGCCACCCGGACGTCCGGGTGCTGGACGGCGGCCTCCCGGCCTGGACGGGGGAGCTCACGGAGAAGGTCCCCGCTCCCGAGCCGGGCGACTTCCGACCCGAGCCGGGTGCCCTCGGGCTGCTCGATGCCGACGGAGCGGCGGAGCTGGCCCGCACCGGGCTGCTCCTGGACGCGCGGGCGGCCGAGCGCTACCGGGGGGACGTGGAGCCGATCGACCCGGTGGGCGGGCACGTCCCGGGGGCGGTGTCGGCACCGACGACCGAGAACGTCGACGGGGACGGCCGTTTCCTGGCCGCCGACGTCCTGCGGAGCCGCTTCACCGACTTGGGAGCGGCCGAGGGGACCCCGGTGGCCGTCTACTGCGGCTCGGGCGTCTCCGGCGCCCACGAGGTCCTCGCCCTGGAACTCGCCGGCATCCCCGCGGCGCTCTATGCGGGCTCGTGGTCGGAGTGGTCCGCGGACCCGGCCCGCCCGGTCGCCACGGGGCCGGACCCGCAGTAGGGGGAAGGGGCCGCCCGTACCGCTCGACTGTCCCGGAACGGGGAGGGCCCGCGCCCCGTGTGCGGCGCGGGCCCTCCCCGGTCGTGCGGATGCGTGTGGTGGATCAGTCCTGCTTCTTCCTGCGCGTGCCGAAGACGATCTCGTCCCAGCTCGGCACCGCGGCGCGGCGGCCCGGGCGGACGCCGTCCGCTTCTGCCTGGCGGTCCGTGGCGCCGTGGAGCCGGTCACGGTGGCCCGAGACCGCGCGCGGCATCAGGACGTCGGCGTACGCCGATCCCGCGCCCGCCGATGCCGCCGGAGGCTCTTCCGCCTCGGCCTCTTCCGAGGGCTCCGCATCCGGAGGCTCGGGCACGACCATGTCGCCGCGGAAGTTCGGCACGGCCTCCAAGAGGCTGGTGAGCGAGTCCCGCTCCTCCTCCGACTCGACGGGATCGGGAGCCGGTTCCAACGGGCGGTCGGGCCGCTCGGCCTGGCGGTCCAGGGCACGGTCGAGGGGCCTGTCCCGGGGCAGCCGGGCGATGCGCGGCACGAAGGGGAAGCTCGGTTCCGGTGCGGTGGCGATCGTGTCGTCCGTCTCGCCGATCAAGGCCCTGGCCTCGTCGTCCACGGCCTGCACGAGTCGTCGGGGCGGGTCGTACGTCCAGCTGGCCGTGTGGATCTCGCCCGCGACCCGGTAGACCAGCAGCACTTCCCAGGTGCCGTCGTCGCGACGCCAGGAGTCCCACTGCACGGTGTCCTTCTCCGCACCGCGCAACAGGAGGCGCTCCTGCACCGCCTCGCCGAGTTGGGGACCGCTGTTCTCCCCGGGCCTGCGGACCGGGGTCTTGCGGGCCCGCTCCGCCATGAAGGCACGCTCCGCGAGCACGGGGCCCTCGAAGCGGCGCACGCGGTCGACGGGGATGCCGGCGAGTTGGGCGACCTCCTCGGCGGAGGCACCGGCTCGTATCCGCGCCTGGATGTCACGGGGACGGAGGTGGCTCTCCACCTCGATCTCGATCTGGCCGAGGCGCGCGCGGTCGTTGCGCACGGCGGCACGGAGCCGCTCATCGATCGGAAGCGTGTACTCCGTGCTGTCAGCAGCCTTCAGCACCAGTCGTGTGCCGTCGTTGGAGACGGCCACGACACGCAGTTCGGGCATGGGGACCTCCCGGGTGGTGCCTGCCGACGTCACGTGCGTCGCTGCTTCCGCTAGTCGAGTGTGGCCTGCCCGGGTGCAGCCTGCCACTACCTTGCCGAGTTGCCCGGCGTGTCGGGCATGGACCCTGGAACTCCGCTGTGACACGGTTACCAGTTAACTACCCGGAGTGACCGACGATCACTCCTCGTAGTCGTTTCCCGTGCGATGCCGAGGCGCCGCCGGTTCGAGCGCCGCGTCCGGCCCCCTCCCTTGATCCAGGGCACCCGTGAGGGCGTCCGGACCCAGGTTTCGTCAATGTACTCCATTCGGGCCACTTGGGTGGACCGGCGCGCCGCCCAACTTCTCGGGCAGCACGGGAGTTGAGTCTCCGCGATCTTCCCCCTTACGTGTCACTCTTCACAGAAACGCCAGAAACGGAACTATTCGCTTCTCCCGTTTGTCCCTTCTGGGTGCAAGTCGAACGGATGAGCCGTCAGGGGTTGGAGATGCGTCACAGGCCGGAAATCGACGGGGTCGGGTCGGAGGAGGGGGAGCCGGTCGGTGGGAAGAGGATCGACCTGAGCGTGGCTCAGGTCTCCGGCAGCGCCCTGGCCGCGGTCCTCGCGGCCAAGCTGGCCTCCAGCCTCGGCGTGTACGGCACCATCCTCGGTGCCGGTGTGATCAGCGTCATCGCGACCTGCGGCGGACCGTTCTTCCAGCACCTCTTCAAGCGCACCGGGGAGCAGGTCCGCGATGCGACCGCCGTCAAGCCGAGGGCCCGTCAGGTCCCGGTCGTGACCCGGTCGCAGGGCGAAGTCGGTTCCGACCCCGATGTCCTCCGGTCCCCCCTCCCGCACGACGGGGAGTTCGGCGAGGCGACCACCCATGGCACCCGCGTCCGGGGTTGGAGGCGACCGGCGATCGCCGCCGCCCTGGTCTTCGGCGTCACCATGGGCGGCATCACCGCCTACGAGCTGGTGGCCGGGCGGGACTTCAGCGGTACCGAGGGCACGACCACCTTCGGCTCCGTGGTCCACGGGAGCGGAGGCCAGGAGGCGCCGGAACGGGACCGGGCACCCGCTCCGTCGGACACCGCGGACGGCACCGGACCGCAGCGGGACGGTTCCCCCGCCCCGGGGGCGACGGTCTCCCCGACCCCGGGGGACGGGGAGGCGGGGCGGGGCGACACCGGCGTGCCGTCCACCGGACCCAGTCCCTCCTCCTCGCACGAGGCGACGGTGCCCGCCCCGACACCGACCGGCCCCTCGACGGACCCGGGCGTGCCGACCGGGGAGCCGACCGAGGGGGCGGACCCGACCGGGACCCCCTCCGCTCCGTCCCCCTCCGGAGCGGACGCGGGGACGGACGGGACCGCCGGCGGGTGAGCGTCAGTCGCCCAGGACCCGCCGCAGGTAGTCGTTGGCGAACAGCCGGTCCGGGTCGAGCCGGTCGCGCAGCGCCGTGAACTCGGCGAAGCGCGGGTAGACCTCGGCGAAGTAGGCGGCGTCCCGGGTGTGGACCTTGCCCCAGTGCGGGCGGCCCCCGTGCGCCGTCATGATCCGTTCCACCGCCGTGAAGTAGGCCCGGTGGGGCGTTCCCCGGTAGAGGTGGACGGCGATGTAGACGGTTTCCCGCCCCGAGGCCGTGGACAGCGCGATGTCGTCCGCCGGCGCCGTGCGCACCTCCACCGGAAAGCTCACCTTCAACGGCGAGCGCTCGACCATCGCTTTGAGCTCGCGCAGCGCGGTGACCGCGGCCTCGCGCGGAAGCGCGTACTCCATCTCCAGGAAGCGGACCCGGCGCGGCGAGGTGAAGACCTTGTAGGGGACGTCGGTGTACGTACGGGCGGACAGGGCCCGGCTGGAGACCTTGGCGATCGACGGGATGACCGGCGGCACGGCCCGGCCCAACGAGCAGGCGAGCTGGAACACCCCGTTGGAGAGCAGCTCGTCCTCGATCCAGCCGCTGACCCGTCCGGGAGGGGCGGCGGGACCCGCGCTGCGGTTGTTGCGCTTGGTGTTGCAGTTCTCCGTGTGGGGGAACCAGTAGAACTCGAAGTGCTCGTTCTCCGCGTGCAGCGCGTCGAACTCCGAGGTGACCCGGTCGAAGCCCATCGGCTCTTCGCGTGCGGTGAGCAGGAAGAGGGGCTCCACCGCGAAGGTGATCGCCGTGACCACGCCGAGGGCGCCGAGCCCGATCCGGGCCGCTGCGAAGAGCGCCCGTTCCTCGTCGGTGCCCCGGTCCGAGCAGGTGAGCAGTCGCCCGTCCGCCGTCACCAGTTCCAGCGCACGGATCTGCGCGGCGATGGAGGCCGATGCGCGGCCCGTGCCGTGGGTGCCGGTGGAGGTCGCGCCGGCGACGGTCTGCTCCATGATGTCGCCCATGTTCGTGAGCGACAGGCCCTCTCGGGCCAGTGCCACGTTGAGCCGCTTGAGCGGCGTGCCCGACTCGACCGTGACGGTCATCGCCTCGCGGTCGATCCGTCGGATCCCGGTCAGCAGCCCCGGTCGGATCAGCACGCCGTCGGTGGCCGCGATCGAGGTGAAGGAGTGCCCGGTGCCGACGGTCTTCACCCTCAGCCCGTCCTCGGCCGCCCTGCGCACTTCGGCGGCGAGCTCCTCGGCCGAGGCCGGGCTCACTTCCCGCGCCGGGCGGGAAGTGACGTTTCCCGCCCAGTTACGCCACGGCCTGTTCGCCGCCCCGGAGTTCCCCGGCCCCGCTGTCGTCGTCCTGCTCACGCTGCCCCTCCCGCTTCGGCGCCGGCCTGCGCAGCCGACGGTTCCCGAGGAGACCCACCGCGACCGCGAGCGCGCCCGAGACGACGGGCACCACGTACCCCGCCTCGGCCCCCGAGGTGTCCACCACCCAGCCGGCGGCGGCGGAGCCGAGCGCCACGCCGATCGCGAGCCCGGTGCTCGTCCAGGTCATGCCCTCGGTCAGCTTGGTGCGCGGTACGTGCGCTTCGACGAGGGCCATCGTGGTCACCATCGTCGGTGCGATGGACAGGCCTGCGACGAAGAGCGCCACGGCCAGCAACGGCAAGTTCCCGACCAGTAGGAGGGGGATCATACTCACGGCCATCGCACAGACGCCCAGGGTCCACCTGCGGGACGGCTCGCCCTTGAAGTGGAACAGTCCGAAGACGGCGCCGGCCAGGCAGGACCCCAGTGCGTAGACGGCCAGGACGAGACTGGCGGCGGTCTTCCGCCCCTGCTCCTCGGCGAAGGCGACGGTCACCACGTCCACCGAGCCGAAGACGGCGCCGGTGGCGACGAAGGCGAGGGCGAGCACCTGGAGGCCGGGGGACCGGAGCGCGGAGTCGCCCCGGGTGCCCTGGACCCGGGGGTGCGGTTGCGGTTCCGTGGCGCGCTGCGAGGTCAGCCAGAAGACGCCGACGGCCAGGAACGCCCCCGCGAAGAGCGGGCCGGCCTCCGGGAACCAAGCGGTCGACAGGCCGATGGAGATGATCGGGCCGAAGACGAAGCACACCTCGTCGACGATCGACTCCCAGGAGTACGCCGTGTGCAGCCGCCGCTGCTCGCCCCGGTAGATCTCCGCCCAGCGGGCCCGGGTCATCGCGCCGATGCTCGGCACGCAGCCGATCGCGGCGGTGAAGACGAAGAGGGTCCAGTCGGGGGCCCTCTGCTGGACGCAGAGGAGGAGGCCCGCTCCTGCGGCGAGCGAGACCAGGGCCACGGGGCGGAGCACCTTGCGCTGTCCGTGCTGGTCGACCAGGCGCGAGACCCGGGGGCCGAGGACGGCGGCGGACATCGCGAGCGTCGCCGAGAGCGCGCCCGCCAGTCCGTACCGGCCGGTGACCTGCGAAATCATGGTCACGATGCCGATGCCCATCATGGACAGCGGCATCCGGCCGAGGAATCCCGCGACGGAGAACGATGCGGTGCCGGGCGCCGTGAAGATCGCGCGATAGGGGCTGGGCAAGAGGCGTCCTTGGTCAACACGTGTAATTAATAGCTAAAGCTTACGGTGTTGAATTCGTTTCGGTCACCTCCGTTTTCGGACGACTGTCCACAGAGAGGGCGTGCCCACCGCCGTCGGGCTCGGGTGGGAGGATCGGTGCCATGTCCGATCAGCATGATCCCGCCCCGTACGACGCCTTGTTGCTGCTCTCCTTCGGCGGCCCCGAAGGCCCGGACGACGTGGTCCCGTTCCTGGAGAACGTGACCCGCGGCCGAGGCATCCCCAAGGAACGCCTCAAGGAAGTGGGGCAGCACTACTTCCTCTTCGGCGGCGTTTCGCCGATCAACGACCAGAACCGAGCGCTCCTCGACGCGCTGCGGACGGACTTCGCACGGGCCGGCCTCGACCTGCCGGTCTACTGGGGCAACCGGAACTGGGCGCCCTACCTCACCGACACCCTGCGCGACATGGTCACCGACGGGCGGCGCCACATCGCGGTCCTCACCACCAGCGCGTACGCCTCCTACTCCGGCTGTCGCCAGTACCGCGAGAACCTCGCCGACGCGCTCGCCGCCCTGGAGGCCGAAGGGCTCCCGCTGCCCCGGGTCGACAAGCTCCGGCACTACTTCAACCACCCCGGCTTCGTCGAACCCATGGTCGAGGGCGTCCTCGCCTCCCTCGCCGAGCTCGACCCCGCCGTGCGGGACGGCGCCCACCTCGCCTTCACCACCCACTCCATCCCCGACTCGGCCGCCGACAGCTCCGGCCCGCCCGCCGAACACGGCGACGGCGGGGCCTACGTGAGGCAGCACCTGGACGTGGCACGGGTGATCGTCGACGCGGTCCACCGGGAGACCGGTATCGCACACCCCTGGAAGCTCGTGTACCAGTCCCGCAGCGGCGCGCCCCACATCCCGTGGCTGGAGCCCGACATCTGCGACCACCTGGAGGAGTTGCACGCAGCGGGGGCGCCCGCTGCCGTCATGGTCCCGATCGGCTTCGTCTCCGACCACATGGAGGTCCTCTACGACCTCGACACGGAGGCCACGGCCAAGGCGGCCGAGCTCGGCCTGCCCGTCCGGCGCTCGGCGACCGTCGGTGCCGACCCGAGGTTCGCCGCCGCCGTCCGCGACCTCCTCCTGGAGCGCGCCGCGAACGAGCGGGGGACCCGGGCGGAGCGCTGCGCCCTGGGCGCGCTCGGGCCTTCCCACGACCTCTGCCCGATCGGCTGCTGCCCCGCCAGGGCGGAGCGACCCGCTGCCGCCGGTGCCGACAGCCCCTACGCCTGAGGAGCCCGCATGACCCCCGTGTCCGACGACCCCCTGCTCATCGAACTGCACGACCTCGCCCTGGAGGCCGCCCGACGGGCCGGAGCGCTGCTGCGCGACGGCCGGCCGGACGACATCGCCGTCGCGAAGACCAAGACGAGCCCCATCGACGTGGTCACCGAGATGGACATCGCCGCCGAGAAGCTCATCACCGGCTTCCTCGCGGAGCACCGCCCCCAGGACGGTTTCCTCGGCGAAGAAGGCGCCTCCAGCCCCGGTACGAGCGGGATCCGCTGGGTGATCGACCCGCTCGACGGCACGGTGAACTACCTGTACGGCCTGCCCACCTGGGCGGTCTCGATCGCCGCCGAACGCAACGGCGAGGCCGTGGTCGGAGTGGTTGAGGTCCCGATGCGCGGCGAGACGTACCGGGCGGTCCTCGGCGGCGGCGCGCACGCGGCGGAGCGGCGCCTGGCGGTCCGACCCTCGCCCGGGCTCGACCAGGCCCTCCTCGGCACGGGCTTCGGGTACGTCCAGTCCCGCCGCGCCCACCAGGCCGACGTGGCCCGGCAGGTGATCCCGCGGGTCCGCGACATCCGCCGCGGCGGCTCGGCCGCGATCGACCTCTGCGACGTCGCCGCCGGCCGCCTCGACGCGTACTACGAAAGGGGCCTCAACCCCTGGGACCTCGCGGCGGGCGCGCTCATCGCCCGCGAGGCGGGGGCCCTCACGGGCGGCCGGCCCGGGGAGCCCGCTTCGGGAGAGCTGGTGCTGGCCGCTTCCCCGGGCCTCTTCGACCCGCTCCAAGAGCTCCTGGAGGAACTCGGGGCCTGGCACGACTGACGGGGCCGCGGCGGGAGCGCCCTCGGGACGCGCCCTCCGCCCGCGAGCCGGACGTGTGGGAGCCCCGGCACCGCAACCGGTGCCGG
>NZ_JBHYMK010000096.1:0-18533 GCF_042743065.1 Streptomyces sp. NPDC058872 | reverse complement strand
GCCCCCGTCCCTCCGGAGGGACGGGGGCCGTTCGGTGCGCCGCCGACCGGTCAGTCGACCTCGGCGACCGCCTGGGCGAACTGAGCCGCGTACAGGCGGGCGTACGCCCCGCCGGCCGACAACAGCTCCTCGTGGGTGCCCTGTTCGACGATCGAGCCGTTCTCCATCACCAGGATCACGTCCGCGTCCCGGATCGTGGAGAGCCGGTGCGCGATCACGAACGAGGTCCGGCCGTGCGCGAGCCGGGCCATCGCCTTCTGGATGAGCACCTCGGTGCGGGTGTCGACCGAGCTGGTCGCCTCGTCCAGTACGAGGATCACCGGATCGGACAGGAACGCCCGGGCGATGGTGATCAACTGCTTCTCGCCCGCGCTGACCCCCGCCCCGTCGTCCTCGATCACCGTGTCGTACCCCTCGGGCAGGGTCCGGACGAAGCGGTCGGCGTGCGCGGCGCGCGCCGCCTCCTCGACCTCGGCCCGGGTCACCGGCCCCGTCGCGCCGTACGCGATGTTGTCCGCGATGGTCCCCCCGAAGAGCCAGGTGTCCTGGAGGACCATGCCGATCCCCTTGCGCAGCTCCGCCCGGGGCATCTTCGCGATGTCCACCCCGTCCAGGGTGATCCGCCCGCCCGTCACTTCGTAGAAGCGCATCAGCAGGTTCACCAGGGTCGTCTTGCCGGCACCGGTCGGACCGACGATCGCGACCGTCTGGCCCGGTTCCACCGACAGCGAGAGGCCGTCGATGAGCGGCTTGTCCTCCTCGTAGCGGAAGGAGACGTCCTCCAGCGCGACCTTGCCCTTCAGGTCCACCGCCGTTCCCCAGCCCCCGTCCGGGGTCGCCCCCGTCCTGCTCGTCGGCGCGTCCGGCTCCTGCTCCTCCGCATCGAGCAGTTCGAAGATCCGCTCGGCCGAGGCGACGCCCGACTGCACCAGGTTCGCCATCGACGCGACCTGCGTGAGCGGCATCGAGAACTGGCGCGAGTACTGGATGAAGGCCTGCACGTCACCGATGGAGAGGGTGCCGCTCGCCACCCGCAGACCGCCGACCACGGCCACCAGGACGTAGTTGATGTTCGAGAGGAAGAACATCACCGGCTGCATCACGCCGCTGTTGAACTGGGCCTTGAAGCCGGCCTCGTACAGGGCGTCGTTCTGCTCGCGGAAGTCCTCCGCGGACTCCTCCTGCCGACCGAAGACCTTCACCAGGGCGTGCCCGGTGTACATCTCCTCCACGTGGGCGTTGAGCGCGCCGGTCGACTTCCACTGCTGCACGAAGTGCGGCTGCGAGCGCTTGCCGATCCTCGCCGCGACGAACACCGAGAGCGGCACCGTCACCAGCGCCACCAGCGCCAGCAGCGGCGAGATCCAGAACATCATGCCGAGCACGCCGACGATCGTGAGCAGCGAGTTGATCAGCTGCCCCATCGACTGCTGGAGGGTCTGCGAGATGTTGTCGATGTCGTTGGTCGCCCGGGACAGCACCTCGCCGCGCTTCGCCCGGTCGAAGTACGACAGCGGGAGCCGCGCCAGCTTCGTCTGGACCTCCTCCCGCATCCGGTAGACGGTCCGGTTGATCACCTTGATCGACATGCGGGTGGAGACCAGCATCAACAGGCCCGCCGCCACGTAGATCGCGAGGACCCACAGCAGGACCGCACCGACCGCGCCGAAGTCGATCCCCTCGCCGGGGGTGAAGTCGACCCCGGACAGCATGTCGGCCATGCCGTCCTGTCCACCGTCGCGGAGCCCCTGCAGGGTCTCCGCCTTCGTGGTGCCCGGCTCCGCCTGCCGTCCGACCACGCCCGCGAAGATCAGGTCCGTCGCCTTGCCGAGGATCTTCGGCCCGACCACCGAGGCCGCCACCGAGAGCACGCCGGCGATCAGCATCACCCAGAGCGCCTTGCGCTCGGGCGCCAGCTGCTTCAGCAGCCGCTTGCCCGAACCCTTGAAGTCCATCGACCGCTGGTCGGGGCCGCCACCGGCCATCATGCGTCCGCCAGGACCGGCCATTACGCCGCCTCCGCCTCGGTCAGCTGGGAGAGCACGATCTCCCGGTACGTCTCGTTGTCCGCCATCAGCTCGTGGTGCCGTCCGGTGCCGACGACCCGGCCCTCGTCGAGGACCACGATCCGGTCGGCGTCCCGGATGGTGGCGACGCGCTGCGCGACGATCACCACGGTCGAGTCCGACGTCTCCCGGGTCAGCGCGGCCCGGAGCAGGGCGTCCGTCTCGTAGTCGAGCGCGGAGAAGGAGTCGTCGAAGAGGTAGATCTCCGGCTTCTGCACGAGCGTCCGCGCGATGGCGAGCCGCTGCCGCTGGCCGCCGGACACGTTGGTGCCGCCCTGCGCGATCGGCGCGTGCAGACCGTTCTCCAGCTTCCGCACGAAGTCGGCGGCCTGGGCGACCTCCAGGGCGTGCCAGAGTTCCTCGTCGGTGGCGTCGGGCTTCCCGTACCGCAGGTTCGTCGCCACCGTCCCCGAGAACAGGTACGGCTTCTGCGGGACGAGCCCCACGGTCCTCGCCATCAGCGAGGGGTCCAGCTTCCGCACGTCGACGCCGTCGACGAGCACCTCGCCGCCGGTGGCGTCGAAGAGCCGGGGCACGAGTCCGAGCAGCGTCGACTTGCCGCTGCCCGTCGATCCGATGATCGCGGTGGTCTCGCCGGGGCGGGCGACCAGCGCCACGTCCTTGAGGACCGACTCCTCCGCGCCCGGATACCGGAAGTCGGCGTTCCGGACCTCTAGGTGCCCACGCCGGTCGAGCGCGGTCACCGGATCGATCGGGGGCACGACGCTCGTCTCCGTCCCGAGCACCTCTTCGATGCGCTCCGCACAGACCTCGGCACGCGGCACCATCATGAACATGAAGGTGGCCATCATCACGGCCATCACGATCTGCATCAGATAGGCGAGGAAGGCGGTCAGCGCGCCGATCTCCATCCCGCCGCTGTCGATGCGCTGTGCGCCGAACCACACCACCGCCACGCTGGAGACGTTCACGACGGTCATCACCGTCGGGAACATCAGCGCCATCAACCGGCCCGTCGCCATCGACACGTCGGTCAGTTCGCCGTTGGCCCCGCGGAAGCGCTCCTCCTCGTACCCGTCCTTCACGAAGGCGCGGATGACCCGGTTGCCGGTGATCTGCTCGCGCAGCACCCGGTTCACCGTGTCGAGCCGCTCCTGCATCGTGCGGAAGAGCGGGCGCATCTTCCGCACGATCAGCGAGACGGCGACGCCGAGCACCGGCACCACCGCGAGCAGCACGCCCGACAGCGGGACGTCCTGGCCGAGCGCCATCACGATGCCGCCGACGCACATGATGGGCGCCGAGACCATCAGGGTGAACGCCATCAGGACCAGCATCTGGACCTGCTGGACGTCATTGGTCGTACGGGTAATCAACGAGGGCGCGCCGAACTGCCCCAGCTCACGGGCCGAGAACGACTGCACCCGGTCGAAGACCGCCCCCCGCACGTCCCGGCCGAGCGCCGAGGCGGTCCGCGCGCCGTGGTAGACGGCTCCGATGTTGCAGACGACCTGCACGACGGAGACGCCGATCATCAGGGCGCCGAAGCGCAGGATGTAGCCGGAATCCCCGCGGACGACGCCGTTGTCGATGATGTCCGCGTTCAGGGTCGGCAGGTAGAGGCTCGCGCAGGTCTGCAGGAACTGCAGCAGGACCAACAGCGCGATGGGTTTTCGATAGGGGCGCAGATGGGTTCGGAGAAGTCTTATGAGCACGGCTCCTACTATCGCCCGCACCCCTCGGGCGTTACGACTCGGTTTCTGCTTCCGAGCCCAGCCCTGGCCAAGACTTTACGAACCGTCCCGGGGCCCGCTACGAGCCGAACGCACCCGGGTGGACCTGCTCCCGCGTCGCCACGTACTGCTGGCGCACCGCCTGCCCGACGGCCAGCTCCTCGCCGGGCTCCAACACCTGTGCGGCGGCGCCCTGCCAAGCGGGGGGAGCGGACGGCGCGAGCGTTCCCCGGGCGACCCCGAGCGCCCAGGCGGCCTGTCGGGCCGCACCGAGCGCCGCGTAGTCGGCCGGCTGGGGGACGACGACCTGCGCGCCGAAGAGCGCGGGCGCCAGGGCCTGCACCGCCGGCAGGGACGCCGCCGCGCCGAGCAGGAAGACCCGCCGGACCTCGACGCCCCGCCTGCGCAGCACGTCCATGGCGTCGGTGAGCGCGCAGAGCATGCCCTCGAACGCCGCCCGTGCCATGTGCTCGGGCTTCATCGACTCGCGCCGCAGCCCGCTGAGCGTGCCCGCGGTGTGCGGGAGGTCGGGGGTGCGCTCGCCCTCCAGATAGGGCAGCAGGACGAGTCCGGAGGCGCCGGGCGTCGACTTCAGCGCCAGCGCCGACAACTCCTCCAGGGACTCCGCGCCCAACATCTCGGCGGTGCCGCGCAGCGTCCGCACCGCGTTCGAGGTGGAGACGACGGGCAGGTGCATGCCGGTGGCGTCGGCGAACGAGGTGATCATGCCGCTGGGGTCGGCGAGGGCCTCGTGGTGCACGGCCATCACGGAACCGGAGGCGCCGAGCGAGACCACCGCGTCGCCGCTGCCGAGGCCCAGGCCGAGCGCGGCGGCCATCGTCTCGCCCGTACCGGCGGAGACGAGCAGCCCCTCCGGGGTGATCCCGGCGGCCTCGGCGGGGCCGAGCACCTCGGGCAGCACGGCCTGGTGGCCGAGGGCCAGCTCGACGAGGTCGGGGCGGTAGGAGCCGGTGCGGGCCGACCAGTAACCGGTGCCGGAGGCGGCGCCGCGGTCGGTGGTGCGGCGGGCGGGGCGGCCGAGGAGCTGCCAGACCAGCCAGTCGTGGGGCTGGAGGACCATCGCGATCCGTCCGGCCTGCTCGGGTTCGGCGCGGGCCAGCCAGCGCAGCTTGGCGACCGGCTGTCCGGCGCCGGGCACACAACCGACGGCCTCGGCCCAGGCCTGCCGACCGCCCAGGGACTCGACGAGGTCGGCGGCGGCGACCTGCGCCCGCTTGTCGTTCCGGACCAGCGCGGGCCGCACCAGACCGCCCTGTGCGTCCAGCGGCACCAGACCGTTCTGCTGGGCCGAGACGCCGATGGCCTCGACGCCCTCCAGGAGGCCGCCGGTGGCGGCCTCCCCGAGGGAGAGCAGCCAGTTCTGCGGGTCGACGTCGACGGCCTTCGGCTCGCCGGGATGCGCGGCATAGCCCTGCCGCAGTACGGCACCCGTGTCCGTGTCACAGACGACGATGCGTGTGAACTCAGCAGAGCTGTCCAGTCCGGCGACTATCCCCATGACACGTGATTCTGCCCCACGCGGGGCCCTCAGGTGTTGCTGGTGCCCCACTCTTCGTCGTCGACCTTGCCGTTGCCCCGGCCGCGGTCGCGGAGCGCGTGCACCCGGTCGGTCACGGAGGACGGCAGTCGGTCGCCCACTGTGTCGCCCACGAGGTGCGCCGCCTTGCCCGCCGCCTGGCGACCGGTCTGGACGGCGGACTCGGTGGCGTTGCGCACGGCGGGGCTCTGCGCGAAGTCCTTCGCGGACTTCTTCATCTGCTCGTAGCGCTCGCGTCCGGCCCGCGTACCGACCACGTAACCGAGGGCAAGTCCCACGACGAACGTCAGCTTGTACCGCACGGCGGCGATCCTTCCCTGGAGGCCCTGGGGATACCGATTGGCGGAGCACCCCCCTGCTTGCGCTAATGTATGTCTCGCAGCGAGCGGGCGCCCTTCCGGTTCAGCCGGACTGGGTACGATCGCTGCGACGCAGCAATCCCCTGTAGCTCAATTGGCAGAGCAGCCGGCTGTTAACCGGCAGGTTACTGGTTCGAGTCCAGTCGGGGGAGCGCGATCCCCTGTAGCTCAATTGGCAGAGCATTCGGCTGTTAACCGGAGGGTTACTGGTTCGAGTCCAGTCGGGGGAGCGAGACGAAAGAGGACCCTTCGGGGTCCTCTTTCGCGTTCGTGGGAACCATCCGGGACCCGGTGGTGTCCTCAAGGGCGAGCAGGGTCGATCATCCGAAGCAAGAGATCGTATGAGCGGCTATGCTGCGGCAGACGGCGCGCACACATGTACGCGCCTCACCGTTCGGGGCGGTAGCTCAGCCGGTTAGAGCAGCGGACTCATAATCCGTCGGCCGTGGGTTCGAGTCCCACCCGCCCCACCACGGTGCCGTGGAGGCAGGAAGGTTTTGCCTTCCCCCGATCGCTTCCACGGTGCATCCGGTCTCGTTTGCGGTAGGGGAACGACACGCCGAGGTCACCCGAACGCCGCAGGAGCGCCCCTGTCCGACCCCCTCGTGAGCCGTCTCCCCGTGGGCGGCGTGCCGGAGTTCTGAGCGGCTGGGGAAGTCGCCGCAGTGCAGGCACCAGGTGGGCAAAGCCTTCCCGCCGGCAGCGGGTCGCCCTCCATCCGGTGGCCTGGCGTGCCGCGAGGTTCGCGCCCCGGGGCAAGGCCCGCGGCCCCTTCGTCGATGCTCCCGAGCGCAGGTGCCGGGAGGGGGCCGGAGGCGTGCGAGGTGCCGGCTGCCGCCGTCCGGGCCCTCCTGTCCGGGAACGCGCGTGCACCGTCCGGCGACCCGTGCGGGACGTCATCCGCTCAACGGTGCACGCGACCGGTGCGACCGCGGGCGGCCCGTCAGGCCAGGGGCTGGTCGGGTGACGGGTCCTTCGACCGAACCGGCGAGCGCGAGCACTCGGTGCCCCACCGCCGTTTCGGGGGTCGCTGCGGGTTGCCCCTCCCGGGGGGGCGCCGGGGGATTCCCCCCGGCGACCGGCAACGGCCGTCGGCCGGCAGCCTGCTGGACCTGGTCGCAAGGGGGAAGCCGGGACCGCACCCCGGGCGCGGTCCCGGCGGTCCTTTGGGGGCGCGGCCCTTTTCGACCGGTCGGGACGATCCGTGGGAGGAAGCCGTGCTCCGGGCGGTTTCCACATGCGCTGGTGCCGCCGAGTGGGGCGCGTGGGGCGGCGAGGTCGGGCCTGCCGTCCCGCACATCGCGTTCCACGTGGTGTGCGGTCCGCGGTTCTGGCCGATTTTGATTCTGTGGCCTGAATTTCATTGCTCATCGGGCCCTCGTCGATTGCGCCGCGCAGGTGCCCGGCTGCCTTCTGGGTGCACGAGTCCGCTCCGTGGCAGTCGCCTTCGGAGGGTGCTCCTCGGGGTCGGGAAGGCGGTCGGGACCGGATTCACAAGGTCATCGGCCCGGTGGCCGCGCCCCGTGGGTGCTGCGCCCCGGTCGGGGGCGCCGACCGGCGAAGCGCGCCCGCGCCCCGTGCGGCACCGGTCGCTCCGCCCGGTCGGACGTGCCCGATTCGCTGCGGGACCACGCGGCGAAGAGCGACGTTTGGAGACCCGTGAGAAGTGTTCCGTCAATAGATCTTGGTTGACGTTGGCGCGCGCACGGTGTTCGAATCCGCCTGTACGCAGAGGGGTTTGGGAATACGGGGGGCGGGACGAGTGGGGCAAAGACGTGCCATAAGACGTACGCGGGGGAGGAGCACCCTATGGGGGGCCTTTGCGCTGACGGCGGGACTGTTTGCCGTTGCGTTGCCAAATCCGGCTTTCCCGGCGTCGCCCGCCATGGCCGCCGATTCCGACACCGCGGCGCCGTCCGCGGGACGGAAGGCATTGGCCCGGGCCAAGGAGACCGGGCACCGGGTCGAGGTGACGGGGGACCGGACGGAGCGCTCGACCACGTACGCGAACCCCGACGGCTTCTCCTTCACGCTGGAGGAATCGGCCGTTCCCGTCCGGGTGAAGGCGCCCGGGGGCGGCTGGCGGACACCGGACGCCACGCTCGTGCGCCACGCGGACGGATCGGTGGGGCCGAAGGCAGCGGTCGTCGACATGCGCCTCTCCGGAGGCGGTGACTCGGATCTGGTCGCCATCCGGGACCGCGGGCGCTCCCTGGAGCTGGGATGGCCGGGCACGCTCCCGAAGCCCGAACTGAGCGGATCGAGCGCCGTCTACCGCGACGTCCTGCCGGACGTGGACCTGAAGGTCACCGCCTCCGTGGAGGGGTTTCGGCACGTCCTGGTGGTCAAGACGCCCGCGGCTGCGCGAAACCCGAAACTGAAGCGGTTCGACTACGGCCTGAAGGCCACCGGTCTCGACGTGCGGCGGGACCCCGGGGGAGGCCTGGCCGCCGTCGATGCGGACGGGACGACCGTCTTCAAGGCGCCGCCGGCCCAGATGTGGGACTCCTCGGGTGCTGCGGCCGACGGCGGGCTGACCGCCACGACAACCGAGGGCGAGGGGCCGCCGTCGGCCGCCGGGACCGTGCGCCCCGCGGCCGGTGAGCGCCTTGCCCCCCGGGCCGGCGTCGAGCCGCTCGCCGGGGACCGGGTCGCCCCGATGGCCGTCACGCTCGGAAGGGGCCGCCTCTCGGTGGCTCCGGATCCGGCCATGCTGTCCGGCGCAGGAGGGGTCACCTACCCCCTGTACGTCGACCCCACCGTCACCTGGGGCGCGCCCGAACGCACCATGCTGAACTCCAAGGGCTACTCGTCCT
The DNA here is from genome assembly GCF_042743065.1 of Streptomyces sp. NPDC058872. Taxonomy (NCBI): domain Bacteria; kingdom Bacillati; phylum Actinomycetota; class Actinomycetes; order Kitasatosporales; family Streptomycetaceae; genus Streptomyces; species Streptomyces sp. NPDC058872. The sequence goes on along the minus strand of NZ_JBHYMK010000096.1, from coordinate 10,040 downwards.
ACAACTGGGACAACGGCAGCGACGACCGCGGCATGGGCATGGGCAAGTGCGGCACCTGGAACGGCTACTACTGCGGCGACGGATTCGTCCAGCGGCTCTACTTCCAGTTCTCGCCCGACAGCCTGAGGGGCAAGCACGTCCTGGACGCGACCTTCCGGGTGACGGAGACCTGGTCGTTCAGTTGCGACGCGCGCGAGGTGGACCTCGTGCGCACGGACGACATCTCACCCTCCACCCAGTGGTCCACCAAGCCCTGGGAGAACGACCTTCTGGGCGACCGCCACGTGTCGGCCGGCCGGGGCACGGCGTGCAGCCCGTCCCAGCCCGTTGCCCCGATCGAGTTCCACGACAACCACCCGGACGAGCCCGACGAGAACCTGACGGAGACCGTGCGCGGCTTCGCGGTCGGTTGGTTCTCCAAGCTGACCCTCGAACTCCGCGCGCACGACGAGTCCGACACGAGCGCGTGGAAGCGCTTCAAGAACGACGCGGTCCTGTCCGTGACCTACGTCGGCATCCCCGACGTTCCGGGCGACGTCGGCCTGGTCTCCGGAAACGGGCTCGTGTGCTCGACGAACCCGGCTTCCCCGACGGTGGTCAGCGACCCGACCGTCCAGGCGTCCGGCAGGCCGCGGACGGTCTGGGGCGGTGAGTCGGGGGCGAACCTGCGCATCCAGTGGCGGGTGGAGAAGTGGAACGGTTCCGGTTGGCAGACGGCCTTCGGCGACACGGTCCGGCCCAGCTCCGGTTACGTCGGACACGGGGTCAACCAGACGGCGAGCCTGCCCGCGATGTCCGAGGGCGTGTCGTACCGGCTCATGGCGCTGTCCCTCTCGTACTACGAGGGCGGCTCCCAGCAGCTGAACACCGGCTACACCCCGCCGTGCTACTTCACCGTCGACCCGTCGGCTCCCGAGGCGCCGACCGTCTCGGTGGCCTCTCCCTACAGCGAGTGCCGCACGAACGCGTGCACCGAGGCGGGTGCCCCGAGCGTGCCGGCTTCGTTCTCCTTCTCTCCGGCGCCCGGTGAAGACGACGTCATCGCCTACCAGTACCGACTCTCCACGAGCGCGTCGTGGAGTGCGGAGATCCCGGGTTCCCCGGTGACCGTGTCCGCCACGCCCGACCGCGCCGGAACGTTTCGGCTCTATGTCCGCGCGAAGGACCGGGTCGGCCGCTGGGGCGCGGAGCAGGTGTTCGACGTCCTGGTCGCGGCCGGTGCGGGGCCGGTCGGTCGCTGGCACTTCCAGGAGACGAACGGGGTGGCGGCGGACTCCGCCACCGGAAGCGGCGTGCCCGCCTTCGACGCCACGCTCGGCGGCGGTTCGGGCACCGACGACCGGGGGCGGCGCGGCTGGATGACGCACGACGCCTCGGGCGCGCCGTTGGCGACCCCGATCACGGACCGGGGGCTCTGGTTGAACGGATCGACCGGCTACGCGGCCACGGCCGGTCCGGTCATCGACACCCGCGCCTCGTACACGCTCTCGGCCTGGGCGCGCATCCTGCCCAACGCGAGCGGCAACCGTACGGTGGTCGGCCAGGACGGCACCCACCGCAGCGCCTTCTACCTCTCCTACATGGAGAGCCACAAGACCTGGACCCTGCGGACGTCTCCGAACGACGCGGCCGACGGCGACCTGTCCCAGCAGTACGTCCTCGCCAAGGAGCCGGCCACGCCGGGGGTGTGGACCCATCTGGGGGTGGTGTACGACGCCCCAGCCGGACTGATCAAGCTGTACGTCAACGGAAAGCTGCAGGGCACCGACACCGTTGCCCCGTCCTGGGCCGCCAACGGGCCGCTGCAGATCGGCAGGGCCAAGTGGGGCAGCACCCACACGGACTACTTCCCCGGCTCGATCGACGAGGTCGCCGTTTGGCAGCGGGCCCTGACGGACGCCGAAGTCCAGGAGGAGTCGAGGCTGCTGACCAGCGCGGGGTTCGCGGGCGCGGAACTGGTCGCCGACTGGTCCGCGGCCCGGGGCAGCGGGACGACCGTCGCCGACACCACCTCCGGCTACAAGCGCGACCTGACGCTGAGCGGAGGCGCGTACCTCGACGACTGGACCGTGCACCTGGACGGCGAGGACGACTCCGCCACGGCGGCCGGTCCGCTGGTGGACGACACGGGTTCCTTCACGGTCACGACCGCGGTGGCGGTGAACGGCGCCAAGGTCGCGGAATGGCCGGTCGGTGCGGCCGGTCAGGTGGCGGGTCAGCGGACGGCGGACGGTTCTTCCTGGGGCATCTGGTACCAACTGACCGGAAAGACCCAGGTCGTCGACCAGGAAACCCTGGAAGAGAAGACCGTGCCCGAAGGGGTCTGGCACTTCGGGCGGCGGGACGCCGACGGCACGTTCAGTTCGGTCACCTCCGACGCGGTGGCGACGGTGGACAGCGAAGTCCGGCTCACCGGCGTCTTCGATGCACAGGCGGGAACGGTCGCCCTCTACCTCGGCCACAACCGCAACGGCCTTCCCGTGCCGTACACAGCCCGCGTCGGCACCGGCGAGTTCGCGGTCGGCGCGGCCTACGAGGGCGGCTTCTGGCGGCACCGCCTGCCGTGTCGGGTCGCCGACGTACGGGTCTGGGCCGGCGCGATGGCGAGCGTCGAGCAGATCGCCGTCCGCGTGGGCAGTTGATCGGCGGTCCCCGAACGGTCGCATGCCGGTCGTCGGTCCAACCCGACCCGCGGTCCGGCACCGGCTCCTGAACGTGGGGTCGGGGTGCACGCCTCGTGTTCCCCGACCCCATGGACGAGACGGGGGTGCCCCGGCTCCCCCGGAAGCGCCACACCGCCCCTGATGGATCATTTCCCGAGCAAGGTGGACATGAAGTCATGTTTGGCATGAATGCTTCAAGTAGACGTAGACGTAGACGTAGACGTAGTCGTGGACGGGAAGCAGGAGGGAGCCCACGGTGGCCGCGGGCGCTGGCCACCGTGGTGACGCTCTCCCTGGCGATTCCCCTGGGATTCGCCCCCGGCGCAGTCGCCCAGGAGGTCAAGGAGACCGGACTCGGCCGTCCCGAACTGCCCGAGCAGCGCGTCAGCAAGGTCAAGAAGGTCACCGGCCGCGGAGACACCCGGGCCCAGGCCCGTGTCGCCGCCGACAGGGCGACGAACGAGGCGCAGGCCAGGAAGGCGGCGGCCGAGCGGCGCGCGTCCTGGCCCAAGTCGGGACGGGCCGAGGTCGAGTTGGGCACGACCCGCCCCGGCGCCGTGCGGCCGGGCGGACTGCCGGTGACCGTGGGCGTTCCCGCCGTGGGCAAGGGCAAGGCCGCCCCGGCCGGCGGCACGGCCCAGATCACCGTCCTCGACCAGGCGGCGGCCGAGCGCGCCGGGGTCACCGGCGTCCTCCTGACGGCCGCGTCGGAGGAACCCGGCCGGGCCGACCTGCGCGTCGACTACGGCGCCTTCGCCGCGGCGATCGGCGGCGGTTGGGGCCAGCGGCTGCGGTTGGTCCAGCTTCCCTCCTGTGTCCTGCGGACGCCGCAGAAGTCCGAGTGCCGGACCCAGACCCCGGTCTCCTCGCGCAACGACCTCGACGCGCACACCGTGTCGGGACAGGTGGTCCTGGCCCGGGCGGAGAGCGGACTCTCCACCCAGCTGGTCGAGGGCGGCGCCACCGTCCTCGCCCTGACCGCAAGCGGCAGCGGGGAGGGCGAGAACCCCGCCGGCTCCGGCGATTACACGGCCACCCCCCTCGCCCCCTCCTCGAAGTGGGAAGCCGGCGGCAGTTCCGGCAGTTTCACCTGGTCGTACGGCTTCACGCTCCCCCCGGCCGCTGCCGGCCCCGAGCCCGCCCTCTCGCTCGCCTACGACTCGGGCAGCATCGACGGCCGCACCGCGGCCACCAACAACCAGGCGGCGTCGCTCGGTGAGGGATTCGCCCTGAGCGAGTCGTACGTCGAGCGCTCCTACGGCAGTTGCGACGACGACGGTCACGACGAGATCTACGACCTCTGCTGGAAGTACGACAACGCGACCCTCGTCCTCAACGGCCGGGCCAACCGGCTGATCAAGGACGACACGACCGGCCAGTGGCGCCTCCAGGGTGACGACGCCTCCAAGGTGACCCTGTCCACCGGTGCGGACAACGGCGACGACAACGGCGAACACTGGACCGTGGTCACCGGAGACGGAACGAAGTTCGTGTTCGGCCTCGACAAGCTCGACGGGGCCACCACCCAGCGCACCAACTCCACCTGGACGGCGCCCGTCTTCGGCGACGACCCCGGTGAACCCGGCTACTCCAGCGGCACCAGCTTCTCCGGCCGCTCCAAGACCCAGGCGTGGCGTTGGAACCTCGACTACGCCGAGGACCTCAACGGCAACGCGGCGACCTACTGGTACACCAAGGAGACCAACCACTACCGGAAGAACAAGTCGACCACGGCCAATGCCCCGTACGTCCGCGGCGGCTACCTGAACGAGATCAAGTACGGTCTGCGCAAGGGCGCCCTGTTCACCGACGACGCCGACGCCCGCGTCACCTTCGGCTACGCCGAGCGCTGCACCGCGGCCGACTGCACCAGCCTGACGAAGGACACCGCAGAGAACTGGCCGGACGTCCCCTTCGACTCGATCTGCGCGAGCGGCGCCGCCGAAGCGGACTGCAAGGCGGTGGGCCCCGCCTTCTTCTCCCGCAAGCGGCTCACGAGCCTCAACACTTCCTCATGGAACGCCGCCTCCAGCGCCTACGACGCCGTGGACTCCTGGAACTTCACCCAGGAGTACCTCGACGGCGGAGACATCGGGGACTCCAGCGACCAGGTCCTGGTCCTGAAGTCGATCAAGCGGACCGGCAGGACCGGTGCCTCCCCGCTCACGCTCGATCCGCTCTCCTTCACCTACCAGATGCGTCCCAACCGCGTGGACGGCACCGACGACATCCTGCCGCTGACCCGTCCCCGCATCTCCACCATCACCTCGGAGACCGGCGCCATCACCACCGTGACGCTCTCGGCCCCCGAGTGCGTCCGCTCCCAGGTGATCGATGCCGCCCAGGACACCAACACCCGCAGTTGCTACCCCCAGTTCTGGCACATCAACGGTTCGACCGAGGCGTCCGTGGACTGGTTCCACAAGTACCGGGTGCTCGCGGTCACCGTCACCGACCCGACGGGGCAGAACGAGGCCGTCGAGCACGCCTACGCGTACACGGGCGCGGCGTGGCACTACAGCGACGAACCGCTCGTTCCGAAGGCCGAGCGCACCTGGTCCCTGTGGCGCGGGTACCGGCAGGTCACCGTCCACACCGGTGCGATCGGCACCACCCGCAGCCGGACCGTCAGCCTGTACATGCAGGGCATGCACGGAGACAAGAAAGCGGACGGAACAACCCGCTCCGTCTCGGTCGCCCCGCTTGTCGAGCCGGCGCTCGGTGCCACCTCGCTCACCGACCTCGACGAATACGCGGGACAGATCCGCGAGCAGGTCGTGTACGACGGCTCCACCGCCGTTTCCGCGACCGTCAGCACCCCCTGGTCGAAGGAGACCGCCCGGCAGACCGTCCCGGACGCGGGTCCGCTGGTCGCCCGGTTCGTCAAGACCCAGAAGAACACGGAGTACACCTATCTGACCGTGCCGAAGACCTGGCGCTCGCGCACGGTCACCACCGCCCACGACGGGTACGGCATGCCGGTCAGCGTCGACGACTCCGGAGACGCCTCCACGTCGGGCGACGAAACGTGCACGCTCACCTGGTACGCCCGTAACACGGCCGTCGGGCTCGTCGACCTGGTCTCCCGGACCCGCTCCGTCGGCCGGCCGTGCTCCACCGGGGACGCCTCGCTCTCCCTGCCCACGGGCACCGCCACCCGCGGCGACGTCCTGGCCGATTCGGCGATCGTCTTCGACGACGCAGGCGCCACCACCTGGAGCGCCACGCAGGTCCCGTCCAAGGGGCGGCCCACCTGGACCGGTCGGGCCACCGGCTACGCGACCACTGCCGACGCCAACGGACAGCGGCAGCCCACGGGGTGGCAGACCACCAACAAGGCCGCCTACGACGTGCTCGGCCGCCCGGTCAGCCTCACCGACGAGCAGGGCAACACCACCACCACGGCGTTCACCCCGGCCGAGGCAGGACCGCTGACCAAGACGATCGGCACCGACGCCCTCGGCTTCCGCACCATCAGCTTCCTCGACCCCCGCCGTGGCCACTCGCTGCGCTCCTACGATTCCAACCTCAAGAAGACCGAGACCGAGTACGACGGCCTCGGGCGGCTGACCGCCGTCTGGCAGCCCAACCGGTCGAGCGGCGCCGGGCAGAGCCCGAACCTGAAGTTCGCCTACCACCTCGACAACGCCAAACAGTCCTGGGTCTCCACGTCAAAGCTGAAGGCCGACGGCACCAGCTACAACACCACGTACGCGATCTACGACGCGCTCCTGCGCCCCCTACAGACCCAGGCGCCGACCCCGCAGGGCGGGCGACTGCTGACCGACGCCCGCTACGACTCGCGCGGGTTGGCCTACGAGACGTACAAGGACATCTTCGACACCACCTCGACCCCGACCGGCACCTACACCCGAGCCGAGTACGGCGAGGCGCCGTCCCAGACGGAGACCGTCTTCGACGGCGCAGGTCGGGCCGTGCGGAGCAGCCACATCGTGTTCGGCGTCCAGAAGTGGACGACGGACACCGCCTACACCGGCGACTCCACCGCCTCCACCGCACTGGAGGGGGGCACCGCCACCCGGAACATCACCGACGCGCGCGGTCGCGTCGTCGAGTCCCGTGACTACGCGGGCACCAGCCCCGCCGACACCCAGTACGGCGGCGGCCTGGGCGTGGCGTACACGTCGACCCGGACGACGTACGCCCTGGACGACAAGCAGACCGAGGTGACCGGGCCCGACGGTGCCAGGTGGGGCTTCGGCTACGACCTGTTCGGCCGCCAGGTCCGCGCGACCGACCCGGACAAGGGCACCACCACCACCGGCTACGACTCGCTCAACCGTCCCGTCACGACCACCGACTCGCGCGGCGCCACGATCCTCACGGCGTACGACGCCCTCAGCCGGCCCACGGCCAGCTGGTCGGGTTCGAAGACCGACGCCAACCAGCTCACCTCCATCGTCTACGACACCGTGCTCAAGGGGCAGGTCACCTCCTCGACCCAGTACGTGGGGGGCAAGGCGGGCAAGGCGTACACCAAGAGCGTCACCGCGTACGACTCCATGTCCCGGCCGGTGGGCAGCCGCATCCAGCTCCCCGCCGACGATCCGCTCGTCCTCGCCGGCGCACCGGCCAACCTGGACTACACCAGCTACTACAACATCGACGGCACCCTGCAGAACATCAAGGAACCGGCCGTCGGAGGCCTCGGCGCCGAGACGGTCAGCTTCGGCCGCGACGGACTGGGACTGGCCACCGAGGTCACCGGCGCCACCGGCTACGTCCTCGGCACCGATTACTCCCCGCTCGGCGAGATGCAGCAGCTCGCGCTCGGCACCGGCGGTTCCGGCGCGAAGAGCATGTACATCACCCGCACCTACGAACAGGGAACCGGCCGCCTCGTCCGCAGCCACGTCACCGACCAGGTCCACCCCTACATGCTCCAGGACCTGAACTTCGGCTTCGACCAGGCGGGCAACGTCACCTCGATCGCCGACCCCACCACCCTCGGCGGCTCGTCCAGCGCCGAGACCCAGTGCTTCGACTACGACGGCCAGCGCCGGATGACCGAGGTCTGGACCCCGTCGTCGCAGGACTGCGGCGATGCCCGCAGCGCCTCGGCGCTCTCCGGCCCGGCCCCGTACTGGACCAGCTACACCTACAACAACGCAGGTCAGCGTGCGAGCGAGACCGTTCACCGGGCGGTCGGCGACACCACCACCCAGTACTGCTACAAGGGGGCTCAGCCGCACGCGCTGACGGCCACCACCCAGGGCACCTGCGAGCTGCCCGGCTCCGGCACCGGCTACACCTACGACGCCGCCGGCAACACCACCACGCGCACGGGCGCCCGCGGCGTCCAGAACCTCGACTGGTCCCCGGGAGGGAAGCTGGAGAAGCTCACCGAAGAAGGGACGACGACCGACTACGTCTACGACGCCAACGGCGGCCTGCTCATCCGCGCCACCAGCGACGGCGAGCGCGTCCTGTACGCGGGGTCCACGGAGCTGCACCTCCGGGCCGACGGAACGACCTGGGCCCAGCGGTACTACGGGAACGGTTCGACCGTCGTCGCGGTGCGCACCAACCAGACGGGCACCGAGAAGCTGTACTACCTCGCGGCCGATCACCACGGCACGTCCGGACTGGCCGTGACCTCGGACACCTTTGCCGTCACCAAGCGCTTCATGACCGCGTTCGGGGCCTCGCGTCCCGCGACCGGCCTGGGCACCTGGCCCGACGACAAGGGCTTCCTCGGCATGACCAAGGACGCGGGAACCGACCTCACCCACGTCGGTGCGCGGGAGTACGACGCGGCCATCGGCCAGTTCATCAGCGTCGACCCGGTCCTCAGCGCGGAACAGGCCCAGTCGCTCAACGGCTACTCGTACGCCAACAACAACCCGGTGACCATGGCCGACCCGACCGGCGAGAAGGTGCCCGAGTGTGACAACCCGAGCAAGTACGGCATCACCTGCAGGGGCGGCATCCCCGTCTCCAGTGGCGGCGGCGGTGGCGCGCCGTGCCCGAGCCTGGTCAACCCGCAGTGCCCCGAGTACAACGGCGGTGGTGGCGGTGGCGGCGGCGGTGGCGGCGGCGGTGGCGGAAAGGGCGGCGGAAAGGGCGGTGGCGGCGGCGCCCCGTGCCCGAGCCTGGTCAACCCGCAGTGCCCCGAGTACAACGGTCCCGGTGGCGCCGGGAAGAAGGACTCGGAGCTGAAGGAGGTCTTCACCAAGTGGACCTCGTCCACGGGCTGCGCGGACAAGGGCTTCGGCGGCCAGACCTGTGCCGCGCTGAACGGCGTGCTCGCCGGCGGCGGAACGATAGCGTCCGTGACGGGCGACCTGGCCAAGGAGTGGCAGAAGGTCGTAGCAGTGTTCAACAATCCACAGGCCACGGCCGCCGAGCTGGACGATGCCATCCGCGGACTGGCGAAATACCTGAGCAATCCGGCGGCGCTGAAGATGGCGTCGAAGGTGCTCGGCAACAACGTCCAGGTCGCCGGACGCTCGTTCGGTTCGGCGGTGCCGGGTCTCGCCCGCTATCTGAAGTTCGCGCCCTACGTCGGGGCAGCCGCCACGGGGTGGTCGAACTATCAGGCCACGGGAGGGAACCTGGCCGAGACGGCCGTCACCACGGGGGTGGACGTCGGTCTGATCTGGGCCAGCGCCGTTGCCGGTGGCGCCATCGGCACGGCGATCCCGGTGCCGATCGTCGGCACCGCGGTGGGCGTGGTCGCGGGAGCGGTGCTCGGCATCGTGACCACGAGCGTCGCCAACAACGCCATCGGCAAGGCGTGGGACTATCTCTGGGGCTGATTCCCGAACCTGATCCCGGAACCGACTGAATCGACCGACACGGAAGAGGAGTGCCATCCATGGCCGCACTCATAGCAGGGGTGGCACTCCTTGCCACGGCGCTGATCCACCTGCTCGTCGTACTCAGGAAGATCTGGTTCGACCAGGAAGAGGCGGAGCGCATGGTGCGGGCCTTCTCCCGCCTCCCGTCCGGCCCCGAGGTCCAACGCGGGGCGGTCAGGGGCATGGCAACGATCAACGCCATGCTGCTGACCATGGGGATCTTCCTCGTGGCGGTGGGCTCCTGGGAACTCCAGGGCGGCGGCGCGATGGGAGAGCCCCTGAAGACGCTGCTCAGGGTCACCCTGATCGGCTTCCTGGTCCTCTTCGCGGCTCACCTGTCCACGATCTGGTTCAACTTCCCCAGGTTCCTGGCCCTGCCCCACATGCGGGGGGACGCCGGTCTGATCACGGCCGCCCTGCGCAAGCGCCGGAACGGTTAGCCGGACCGGTCCTTCCGGTCCGGCTTCCGCCGCCACGACGGAGCCCGCAGCGGCCCCGCCCCCACCGTTCGGACGGAGAGGCGAGCGCGCTCGGGGCCGGTGTACTCGAGGAAGCT
>NZ_JBHYMK010000095.1:0-18704 GCF_042743065.1 Streptomyces sp. NPDC058872 | reverse complement strand
GATGTGTATAAGAGACAGCGGGCGTTCTCCGTGCGCTACATTTTGCCGGTCCTTGACCGACGATCCCCTGGGATCGCAACCTCTCGGAGTCGGCGTTTCATGAGCGACATAGTCAACGGCCTCGGCCGGGCCGGCGCCTACGGCGCGCTCGGCGTGGTCCTGCTGATCCTCGGCATCGTGCTCGTGGACCTGCTGACCCCGGGGAACCTCCGGCGTCAGATCTGGGCGGACCGCAACCGCAACGCCGCGATCCTGCTGGTCTCGGCGCTGCTCGGCGTCGGAGGTGTCGTCTTCACCTCGATCTGGACGACGTACGACGACTTCGGCAAGGGACTGGTCTCGACGGCCGTGTTCGGTCTCCTCGGTCTGGTGATGATGGCCGTGGCCTTCATCGTCGTCGACCTCTTCACGCCCGGGAAGCTGGGTGCCCTCCTCGTCGATCCCGAGCCGCACCCGGCGGTCTGGGTGACCGCCTCCTGCAACCTCGCGGTCTCGGCGATCGTCTCCGCCTCCATCGCCTGATCCTCGCGGAGCGGACGCTCCCCGCCCGTTGCGCCGGCCGCCCGACCGCTCAGGTCGCGCTGGGCTCCACCTCCAGGAAACGACGCCCGCGCGGTCCCCGGTAGAGCAGCGCCTCCCAACCGAGCCCTGCCAGGGCGGTCGCGCAGGCGGCGAGGGCCGCCGCCTCTTCCCGGGCGGCGCCCGCACCGGGCGGACCGAGCCATTCCACCACTGTCGCTCCGTCCCCCTCCCCCGGCCTGACCCGGTATCCGGTGGACAAGCGTGCTCCGGAGCCGTCCGTGGACGAGGGCGGGATTCCGCCGGCCTCCAGGGCCAGGGCCACCGCACGGACCGGTTGGCGACGCTCCCAATCGGCGGGAACGTCCCTCGGGTCACCGCCCCGACGCAGGGTCAGCCGTCGGATCTGGAGGAGCCCGTCGACCGCGGTGCGGACCTCGCGCGACCGCTGCTCGGCCCCGGACCGCGGCAGCGGCGGGCCGTCACCGGTGGCGGCCTCGAACACCCCCGCGGCTCCGCCCCCGCCTCCCGGTCCGGTCACAGCAGCCGCCGGATGTCACCGCGGACCCGGTAGAAGCCGCCGGCGGCCGGGTGCAGGGCATCCACCACGTACCGCGCACCGGGCTCCCGGATCGCCCGCGGGAACTGCACGTTCCACCCTGAGTCGTACCCCTGCGAGACGACCCGCACCCGGGTCCTGTTCCCTTCGCCCACGCACTCCACCACCACCGAACCGGCCGGAACGTCCTGGACCGCGGTGACCGCGGTCGCGGTCGTGGCCGGCTCGTACACCGGGAGGGCGGCGTCGAGCTTGACGTCCCGGGCGACCGGAACCGCGCCCCCCTGCGCGGCCCGGATCGCCGCCTCGCCGGCGTCCACGCAGACCAGCGAACCGTCCGTGGTCACCAGGTAGAGCCGCTCGTTGCGGTACTGCATGGAGAGCGCCGAGCCGCCGCCGGTGCCGAGCTTCCACAGTCGGGTGCCGTCCTCCGCGAAGCAGTAGACGGAGGAGGCCGAGTCCCCCGCGAAGACGAACCGGCCGCCCGGTGAAGTGGCGCACGAGTACACCGGACCGTCACAGGAGTACTCCGCCTCCACCCGCCCGTCCTCCTTGGCGAGTCGCTGCACCTTCTTGCGGGACGTTCCCGCGTAGACCGCGGTGTCCTCCTGCCAGCCGAACAGGACCCCGCCCCCGGTCTTCGTGTGCCACCGCTCGCCGCTGCCGTCCGGCGCATGGGCGGAGACGCCCCGGGTGTCCCCGTAGTACACGGCGTCGCCGTCCGCCCGGACCATCCAGGCGTGCTCCCCGGCTCCGGTCCGCGCCCACTGGTGCTCGTCCTCGTGGTCGATGACCGTCAAACGGCCGGACCGGTCGGCGACGTGCAACACGCCCTCGTGGATGTCGAGCCAGAAGATGTCCACGTCGGCGGCGATGTCGTACGCCGCGAAGGGGAGCTTGGACGACAGGTCGTACACCTTCCCGTCGTCACAGCCCGCGTAGATCCAGAAGTCGTCGGCCACCAGGCACTTGACGCCGTCCGGCAAGCTGAACCTGGCCTGCACCCCTCCCTCGTGGTCGAGTGTGAAGACTTCCCCCGCCTGGTTGCCCACCCAGCAGCGGTCCTCTTCGACGTGGATGCCGAAGGCGGACGAGCCGGTCCGGAAGCGCCAGAGGACGGGAGCGACGGCGCGTGCGCTGGAGGGGGTGGAGCTGACCTCCCGACGCGTCACCGGGCGTGCGGCGCGCTGTCCCCGGACTGCGGGGGCGTACCCCTTGCGCACCTTCTCCCCGATCTTCTTCGCCGCCGCTGCCCGGGCCTTCGCCTCGGTCGGGAACGTCGAGCGCTGCATCTGCCCGTCGGAGCCGATCCGGCCGTAACGGACCGACACCGCGAGCGCCTCGACGGTCACTTCGTAGAACTTGTGGGCACCGCCGCCGTCCTGGGACAGCTCCAGATAGGTCGTCGTCATGACCAGAACGGTAGGGGTCACCACTGACATCGGCGGCGGTCGACGGCGACGGCGGTGTCCGGGTTCCGGGCACCGCGGTCGCCACCGCCCCGGCGTGTCGGGGCGCACGCCGGGGCGGGCCGGGCCCACGGGTCCGTGACGGGCCTCCTCCGGCAGCCGAACGGCACCTCGCGGCGTGCCGGACGGCACCCGGGTCCGGTGCCCTCAGGCTTCGACCGGGTCCGGGGCCGCCGGCTGTCGGTTCTCCTTGACCGTGATGTGTCCCTTGCGGATCGTGGCCAGGCGGTGTGCCCGGCGGGCGACGGCGCTGTCGTGGGTGACCATGACGAAGGTGAGGCCGTGCGCGTCGCAGAGCCCTTCGAGCAGGTCCACGATCTCGTCGCGCATCGACTCGTCGAGGTTGCCGGTCGGTTCGTCCGCGAGGAGCACCTTGGGCCGCTTCACCAGGGCACGGGCGATCGCCACGCGCTGCTGCTGGCCACCGGAGAGCTCGGACGGCAGGTGGCCGAGGCGCTCGCCGAGTCCGACGGACTCCAGGGCCTCGGCGGCCCTGCTCCGCCGCTCGGCGGCCTTGACCCCGAGGGGCACGAGCGCGGTCTCCACGTTCTCCTGCGCGGTGAGCGTGGGGATGAGGTTGAAGCTCTGGAAGACGAAGCCGATGTTCTCGCCGCGGACGGCGGTCAGCCTGCGCTCCGAGAGCCCTGCCAGGTCGACGCCGTCGAGCAGGACCCGGCCCGAGGTGGGGCGGTCGAGGCCGCCCAGCATCTGCAGCAGGGTCGACTTGCCGCCGCCCGTGGGGCCCTGGATGACGAGCCGGTCCCCCCGGGCGAGGGTGAGGTCGATCCCGGCGAGGGCGTCGACTCTCTTCTGTCCCCGCCGGTACTGCTTGGTGACGCCGATGAGTTCGTACATGGTGGGACTCCTGTGGTGCGTGGGTGGGTTCGGGCGGTCGACTACTCGACGCGGCGCAGTGCGTCGGCGGGGCGCAGCCGTGAGGCGCGCCAGGCACCGAAGGCACCGGCGACGAGACCGCCGCCGAGGGCCAGGAGGACGGCCAGACCCACGGTGGTGACGCTGACGGGGGCGGTGAGGGCGATGTCGACCGTCTTGCCGACCGCCGTACGGGCGCCGCCGAAGCCCATGCCGCCGCGCCCCCCGCCGAACGTGCCTCCGCCCGAGCCGAGTTCGGCGGTGAGGGTCGGGCTCGTAGCGGTGACGGCGTAGGCACCGGCAAGGCCGATCGCGATGCCGAGGGCGCCGCCGATGACTCCGTTGACGAGGGCCTCGCCGACGACCTGCCGGGTGACCCGGCCGCTCTTCCAGCCGAGGGCCTTGAGGGTGCCGAACTCACGGACCCGGCGCCCGACGGCGGAGGAGGTGAGGAGTCCCGCGACGAGGACGGCGGCGAGCAGTACCGCGTACGAAAGCCACTTGCCGACGTTGGAGGCGAGGTCGGCCGCGGTGTCGAGCGAGCCCGATACCGTCTGCGCGAGGTCGGCCGAAGTGGTGACGGTGGTACCGGAAACGTTCTTCTGGATGGCGGTCTTGACCGCGTCGATCCGTGTCGAGTCGGTCGCCTTCACATAGATCGTGGTGATCTTGCCGGCGGACTCGGAGAGGGTCTGCGCCTGCTTCAGGGGCAGATAGACCTGGGCGGCGGACTGTCCGCTGTCGGCGGCCGCAATGCCGATGATCTCGAACTCGACTCCCTTGACGGCCAGTTCGTCACCGACCGAGAGGTCCTTCTGCTGGGCGTAGGCACTGTCGACGACGGCGACCTCGGCGTCGGTCTCGGCGGTCGTGAAGGTGCGGCCGGTGGAAACCGTGGAGGTGGTGAGGGGTCCGAGGTCGGGGACGGTGACGTCAGTGCCGTAGATCGTGAAGGAGTCGACGTCGAAGGCGGCGCCCCCGCCGGTCACGGTGTCGCCCTCGCCCGAGCCCGAGCCCCCTCCGGCCCGACCGTCCGGCGGGTTCTGGCCGCGCTGGATCTGGCCTCGCCTGAACTCGCCGTTGATCTTCAGGTTGACGAGGCTCAGGCCTCCGACGGCCCGGGCGACGCCCTGCTGCTTCGCGACCGTGCCGACGGTGGAGTCGGCGAGGGTCTGGAAGCCCTGGACCATCAGTCGATCGCTGCTCTGCTCCTCTCCGTCCTCCTTGCCCTGGAACTCGAAGCGGGGCCGTTGCGGCTGCGCCCCGGCCTCGGGCCGTTCCTGTGCCTTGGTCACCGTCAGGTCCGTGCCGAGCCCGTAGAGGGACTCCAGGACCTTGCCCTGGGCGCGGCTCATGCCGGCGGAGACGGAGTTGACGACGATGACCAGCGCGATGCCGAGCGCGAGCCCGGAGGCGACGACGAGCGCCGCCTTTCTGCGACGGCGCAGCTCGCGCCGGAGGTAGGTGAAGAACATGGCCGCGAAATTAGGGGCCGCGCGTGATGAGGGGATAAGGCCCGCATGAGAGCGGGATGAGAGCGGCGCGGCGGCACGGGGCAGGGGTCCGTCCCGACCTCCGGGGCGTCCGGGGTGCGCTTCCACGACGTCAGGAACGGCGGGGAGGCGGTCGGGCCCGCACGGGTGCGACGGGACCTCCGGGCGGGGAGGGCGGGTCCCGACCGGGCGGGGGTCAGGCGTGCGGCAGCGCGGCGTGGGACAGCGGGTCGGCCAGTACGTCGTGGAGGACGAGGGCCGCGGCCCCGCGTGCGGCGTCCGTGGTGGCGGACGCCGGTCGCAGCCGGTCCCCGTCCGGGGCCCAGAGGCCGGAGACGACCCGGGCGGCGAGCTCCTCCATCAGGGCGGGAGCCAGCCAGGGCATCAGGCGCGGATAGATGCCGCCCAGGACGACGGCCTCGGGGTCGAGGAGGTTGACTGCTCCCGACAGGGCCCGGCCGAGCATCCGGCCGGCATCGGCGAGGGCGGTGCGGACGCCCGGCTCCGCCGCCTCTGCCCGGCGGGCGAGGTCCGGGACGTCGGCGGCCCCCGTCACGGCGAGCAGCGCGGCCTGTCCGGCGTACTGTTCGAGACAGCCGCGGGAACCGCAGCGGCAGAGCGGCCCTTCGGCGTCCACGACCAGGTGCCCGATCTCCCCGGCGAATCCGTGGGCGCCGCGCAGGAGCTCGCCGCGGACGACGATCGCACCGCCGACGCCGATCTCGCCCGTCAGGTGCAGAAAGGTGCGGAGCTCCCCGAGGGAGCCGAACCAGAGCTCGGCGAGGGCCGCCATGTTGGCCTCGTTGTCCGAGGTGACCGGAAGGCCTGCGGTGTGGGGGCGCAGTGCGGCGAGGGCCGCGCCGAAGAGGGATCCGGCCGGGACGTCGTTCCAGCCAAGGTTGGGGGCCTGTCGGACGGTTCCGCCGGACACCAGTCCGGGGAGGGCGAGTCCGGCGCGGGCCGGGGCGAGGCGGCGCTCGGCCGCCTCTTCGAGGGCTTCCGCGGCCACCACGGCCGCGCGGGCGAGGACGTCCTCGGCCTCGGCGGCGCGGTTGTCGAGGCGTTCGGTGCGGCGGATGCGGTCGGCGCCCGTCAGGTCGACGACGCAGACGGTGACGTAGTCGACGTTGATCTCGACGCCGAGGCCGGCGGGTCCGGTGTCCGCCGGCTTGAGGACGGTGCCCGGCCGCCCCGCCTGTCCGCTGAAGGTCTTGCCCGACTCCACGAGGAAACCGAGGTCGAGGAGCTGTTCGACCAGGGAGGAGACGGCGGGCCTGGTGAGCCCGACGCGGGCCGCGACCGCCGCCCGCGTCGTCTCGCCGGCCTCGTGGACGGTCCTCAGGACGAGGCTCAGGTTGTGCCGTCGCACGCCCGACTTGTCGGCCTTGGGTTCCGTGGGCTGGTTCATGGTGAGCGAGAGCCTAGTCGGCCTCTTTCGCCCACGCGGAAACGGTCCGTCGACGGCGCCGCCGACACGGCCGGTTCGGCAGCCGAACCGGCCCCTCGCATTCCGCACCGGGCTCGGGCGGGGGCCGTTCCGGCGGGCCCGATCGCCGGGGGCGGTCACGGGTCAGCACCTGCGGTGCCACCACGGCAGCTCCGCTTCCGCCGCCGGCTCGTGGTGCGTCCGGTCCAGGAGCACCGCGTCCAGGCGGTCCACGTGGCGCCGGAGTTCCCCGGCAGCCCTCGGCGGAAGCATCCACAAGGCGCTCTGCAGCGTGTCCCGGGCCCACTCCTCGCCGCAGCACCGGCAAGTGAACTCGGCTTCCCACGGCCTCCAGTCGCGCTTGGTGCCGTGGACGCGCACGGACCAGACGCTCAGCGCCGCCGCCACCACGCCCGGGGACAAGCGCTTCCCCTCAAGCTCGCGGACAGCGGCGTTCGCCCGCCCCGACAGGCCCGGAACGTCGCGGTAGCGCACCAGGGGGCTTCCCCCGCGGCGCCGCTGCCGTCGGAGCGAAGCCGGTCTCCTACGCGGCACGGCCCCTTCGCACATCCTTCACGGGCGCCATCCTCCCACGGCCCGGGACCGGCCGGACGGCGCCCCGGGCCGTCCGCGGCGGCGGGTACGGCCGGCACGGGGAGGGCGGAAGGTCCCTTCCGGACGTCCCCGTCGGCCGCCGCGGCCGACCGGAGCCGACGACCCGTGCGGGACTCGCGGGGCCGTGCGCGGAACCGGGCCCGTCACCCCAGCAGGGTCGGGGTCGCGGCGGCGAGCACCTCCTCGATCCGGTCCCAGGTGTCCCGGTCGCGGGGCAGCGGCGGGAGGAGGACACCCTCGCCCGTGCCCCAGGCGGTGGCCAGGGCCACCGGATCGGTGTCGGTGGCGGCTCCCGCGGCGAGCGCCGCGGCACCGAGGGCGACGAGTTCGTCGGCCTCGGGCACGAGCAGGGGGCGGCCGGAGAGCCTGCGCACGGTTTCGATCCAGGTCCGACCGCGCGCCCCGCCCCCGACGAGGCGCAGCGTGCGGTCCCTTGCGGAGGGTTCGGCGGGGTCGAGGCCGCAGGCGGCGAGGAGCCGGTCCAGGGCGCGCAGCACGGTGAAGGCAGCGCCCTCGTAGGCGGCACCGAGGATCGTGCGGGGTTCGGTGTCGTGGCGGAGGCCGGTGACGAGGCCGGTCGCGTGCGGGAGGTCGGGGGTGCGTTCGCCGTCGAGGTACGGCAGGACGACGACACCGCGGTCCCCGCCGGGCGCGCCGTCCTCGCGGTCGAGTCCGAGGAGGGTGGCGAACCGGTCGACGGCGAGCGTGCAGTTGAGGGTGCAGCCGAGCGGGAGGTACGTGCCGTCGGTGGCGGCGAAGCCGGCGAGCCCGGCGGCGGCGGCGCGCTCGCGGGTCGCGGCGAAGACGGTGCCGGACGTGCCGAGGCTGACGACGGGGTGGTCGAGGAGGCCTGCGCCGCCGAGGCCGAGCCCCACGGCCGCGGCCATGTTGTCGCCGGTGCCGGCGGCGACGACGACCGTGCGGGGCAGGCCGAGGGCGTCGGCGGCGGCGGGGGTCAGGGTACCGACGCGGGTGGCGCCGGAAGGGGCGACGGCCGGGAGCAAGGCGGGGTCGAGGCCGATGAGGTCGAGGACGTCGCGGTCATAGGTGCCGTCGGCGGTCCCGTACCAGCAGGTCCCAGAGGCGTCTCCGGGGTCGGTGACGGCGGCGCCGGAAAGGCGTTCGGTGAGGTGGTCGTGCGGGAGGCGGACACCGGTGGTGGCGGCGGCGCGCTCCGGCTCGTGCTCGCACAGCCACTGCCACGTGGCGACCGTCATGGAGGCGACGGGGACCGATCCGACGCGGGCGAGCCAGGCCTCGGGGCCGCCGAGGCGGGTGGCGAGCGCCGCCGCCTGAGGGGCGGCGCGGGTGTCGTTCCAGAGCAGCGCGGGTCGCAGGGGGCGACCGGTGGGGCCGAGGACGACGAGCCCGTGTTGTTGGCCGGCGACCGCGATGCCGGCCACGGCGGAGGACGGAACGCCCGCGTCCCGCACCGCCGTGCGGACGGCCGTGACGAGGGCGGTCCACCACTGCTCGGGGTCGCCCTCGCGTGCTCCGTCGGCACCGGTGACGGTGTGCGGGGCGCGGCCGAGGGCGAGGAGCTCGCCGGTGTCGGCGTCGACGGCGGCGGCCTTGGTGGACTGCGTGGAACTGTCCACGCCGATCACGACGGAGCGGCTCACGGACACTCCCTCACCTCGTTTCCCAGCTCTTCGGGGCTGGCGCCGGACGGCTCCATCCCCTATTAGTTATCACAGAAAACAAATCTGGCGGCCAGTAGCGAGGAGCCACCGTGGCCATGTCCTTCTCCCCCACTCCCGAGGACCGTTTCACCTTCGGACTGTGGACCGTCGGTTGGCAGGGGCGCGATCCCTTCGGCGAAGCGACCCGTCCCGCCCTGGATCCCGTGGAGTCCGTCGAGCGGCTGGCCGCCCTCGGCGCGTACGGCGTCACCTTCCACGACGACGACCTCATCCCCTTCGGCGCGCAGGAGGCGGAGCGCAACGCCGTCGTCAAGCGGTTCCGGGCCGCCCTGGACCGGACCGGGCTCGCCGTGCCGATGGCCACCACGAACCTCTTCGCCCACCCCGTCTTCAAGGACGGCGCCTTCACCGCCAACGACCGCGACGTGCGGCGCTTCGCCCTCCGCAAGACCCTCCGCAACATCGACCTGGCCGTCGAACTCGGCGCCACCACCTACGTCGCCTGGGGAGGTCGCGAAGGCGCCGAGTCGGGGGCGGCGAAGGACGTCCGGATCGCGCTCGACCGGATGAAGGAGGCCTTCGACCTGCTCGGCCAGTACGTCACCGAGCAGGGCTACGACCTGCGCTTCGCGATCGAGCCCAAGCCGAACGAGCCCCGCGGCGACATCCTGCTGCCCACGATCGGCCACGCCCTCGCCTTCATCGAGCGGCTGGAGCGACCCGAACTCGTGGGCGTCAACCCGGAGACGGGCCACGAACAGATGGCCGGGCTCAACTTCCCGCACGGCATCGCGCAGGCACTGTGGGCGGGAAAGCTCTTCCACATCGATCTGAACGGCCAGGCCGGCATCAAGTACGACCAGGACCTCCGTTTCGGGGCGGGCGATCTGCTCCAGGCGTTCTGGCTGGTGGACCTGTTGGAGACCAGCGGCTACCGGGGCCCGCGCCACTTCGACTTCAAACCGCTGCGCACGGACGGCATCGACGGGGTGTGGGAGTCCGCGAAGAACTGCATGCGCAACTATCTGATCCTCAAGGAACGCGCGGCGGCCTTCCGCGCCGACCCGGAGGTCACGGCGGCGCTCGCCGCCTCCCGGCTGCCCGAACTCGCGGTCCCCACCGCCACCGACGGCCTCGCGGGGCTCCTCTCCGACCGCACGGCCTACGAGGACTTCGATCCGGACGCGGCCTCCTGCCGTTCGATGGCCTTCGAGCACCTGGACCAACTGGCCCTGGAACACCTGCTCGGCGTGCGCTGACGCCCCGTCCGCACCGGCACGGCCCACGGCAGCGGCCCCACCGGGCGCGGCGGGGCCGCCCGCCTCCGCACCGGTGGGGCGCCACTGCGGATCAGCCCCCGAAGCCGCCCCTGAGGAGGGTGCGGCCCCCGTCGGGGCCGGTCAGGAGGACGCGGTAGGTGTCCCCCGAAGCGTCCCGCGCGCCCTCGGCGTGGTCGTACTGCGCCGCGAAGGCGTGCGGGCCGGGCGGCACCGTGCGTCCCGGTTTGAGCGTCCAGCGGTAGACGAGCGCACGGGCCTCCTCGGTCACCGTCACGGTGAAGTCCTCGGCGGGTCGGGTACGCCAGTGACCGGTGCTCACGACACCGGGGGTGCGCACGATCCGCACCTCGACGGTGAGGCCCGCGACCGGTGACCCGGTCGTCACCGCGAGGTCGCTCTGCGCCCACCAGCGGTTGCTTCCGGGGCCGACCGTGCCGGTCGCCCGCGCCGTCGGACCGGGCGCGGGGAGGGTGGTGACCGGTCCGGGCCTGCGGTCGTCCAGCGAGGTCGCCGCGAGGCCGCCGAGGCCGACGGCAGCCGTCACGGCGGCGGTGACGGCCACGACCACCGTCCAGCGTCGGCGCACCGACGGACGCGCCGGTCGGGTCGGCCGGCCGGTCGGGACGGGGGCGGCGAGGCCGCGTTCCACGCGGGCGAGGATGCGGGCGCGGTCGGGCCGGTGTGCATCGGCGGCCTCCTTGAGTCGCTGGCGCAGTCGTGCGTCGTCCATCAAGGCCTCCTCGCGGCGAGTTCGGTGGCGGCCCGGTCGCCGAGCAGCCGCTGCAGCTCCTTCATGCCCCTGGCCGTCTGGCTCTTGACCGTCCCGACGGAGACCCCCAGGACGAGGGCGGTGTCTCGTTCGGAGAGGTCGAAGGCGTGCCGCAGCACGACACAAGCACGCTTGCGGAAGGGCAGGGCACAGAGCGCGGTGCGGACGTCGACGACGGCGGGGACGTCGGGGCCCTCGACGTGCTCCGGACGCCGGTCCCAGAAGGCGGCGATCCGGCGGCGTTCGCGGACGGCACCGCGGATCCGGGTACGGACGAGGTTGGCGACGACCCCTCGGGCGTAGGCGGCCGGATGCTCGGCGGCTCGGACCCGGTCCCAGCGGCGCCAGAGCGCGAGCATGGCGTCGGCGGCCAGGTCGTCTGCGGCGTCGGTCTCACCGGTCAGCAGGTGTGCGAGACGGGCGAGTTCGGCGTAGTGGCGCTCGAAGAAGGCCCGGAACTCCGCTTCCCGGTCGCCGGTCTCGGCGTCCGGCGCGCTCACGGCGCTTCCCCGTCGGGGCGGCTGCGGAGGGCGAGGAGCGCGGCGCCGCACCGGATCCGTCCGCGGGTGGAGGGGGTGCGGAGCGCCCTCCACCCGGGCCCACGACTGAGGGTGCTGACCGGGACCCCGGCGTGGCGGGCGACATCGGCGGGGGTGACCACGTGTGTGCTCCTGGAGGGTTCCCGGTCTCCGGGCAGCAGCCCGACGGGTCGGCCCCGACCCTAAGCGGGGGTTCGACGGACTGTCCAGGCGGACCCCCGCCCCGGACTTCCGACCAAGGGTCGGATCGTCCGGGGGCGGTGCGGTCGGCCCGGGTCGACCGCCGCTCGACGTGTGCCCCGACACGGGCGGGGAGCGTGCGCTCGCGGCAGGTCCGTCGCGTCCGGCTGGCGGGCGCCGGGCCCCGGATGCGCGAGGGGGTGCCCACGTGCCGTGGGGGACGGGAGGGCCCGTGCCACCCTGTGGCGGTGCTTTTGAGCGATCACGAGAACAGCGTCGAGCTCCGTCCGCTGCGCCACCAGTTCTCCGAAGTGCGGGGTGACCCGTACGACGACGACTGGCTGGTCGTCGGCGGAACGGTGACGACCCCCGAGGGCAGTTGGTCCTTTGCCGATCCCTGTCTGCTGGTCGATGAGGCCCGCGAGCTGTCCGCCTGGTTGCGCGCGGTGGCCGCGGGAACGGTGGTTGCCACCGGGCCCGACGCCGAAGGCCGGTGGTCCCCGGACACCTGGTTCGTGGAACCGGTGCTGGCCGTCGGGCTCACCGATCGGAGCGGGGGCGGGGCGGTGGTTCGCGTGCACCTGTCCCTGGAGGCGGCGCCTCCGTGGCAACGGGGCGATGCGGGGGCGGAGATCTACGCGTACGTCGTGGAGGTCAGGATGGACACGGCCGCACTGCTTCACGCGGCCGACCAGTGGGACCTGGCGCTGACGGCTCTGCCGGTCCGTTGATCGGCGGCGTCCTCCCTCCGGACGGTTGGCCGGACCGCCGGGTGGCCGGCCTCCGGCTTCACCCTTGTGGCTGCGGGACCTGCCGCGTCGGTGCCGGGGCAAGGGCGGTCGTCGTCGTACGGAACCTCTTGGCCGCCGGCCCGACGCAGACCGGGGGCCGCGACGAGGTCGGAGTGCCCCGGGGGCTTCGTGACCGGGTGGAGTCCGCCCCGCGCCCGGCGGGCCGAGCACCGTCCGCAACGGTCAGCCGCAGGACCGCCGCACGATCAGCTCCGTCGGGAGCACCTGCCGGAGCGGCTCGACCGGGGCGACCGCCGCACCCTGTCGGAGCAGCATCCGCGCCATCGTGCGCCCCATGTCCTCGATGGGCTGGCGCACACTCGTCAACGGCGGGTCCATGAGCCGCGCCACCGGAGAGTCGTCGACCCCGACCAGGGCCACGTCCTGCGGTACCCGACGGCCCGCCTCCCTCAATACCCGGTGCGCACCGGCCGCCATCACATCGGAGGCGACGAAGACGGCGTCCAGGTCGGGCCTGTGGTCGAGCAGCAGTCGCATGGCGCGCCGGCCGCCCTCCTCGGTGAAGTCACCGGTGGCCTCGAGCGTTTCCCCGGGCGGCAGACCCGCCTCCGCGAGTCCGGCCCGATAGCCGCCGAGCCTGGCCCGCGCCACGTACATGTCGAGCGGCCCGGTGATGGTGGCGATCCGGCTACGGCCGCGTCCCACCAGGTGGGCGACGGCGGTCCGCCCCGCAGCGATGTTGTCGGAGTCGACGTAGGGCACGGGCTCGGCTTCGGTGCGACGACCGTTCATGACCACCGGAAGTCCGAGTTCCCTGATGCGGTCGGGCAGCGGATCGTCTGCGTGGACGGAGGCGATCAGCACGCCGTCGACCCGCTGGGCGGCGAGGTACTGCTCGAAGCGCTGCCGTTCCTGCTCACTGCGGACCAGGGTGAGCAGGAGTTGCTTGTCGGCTTCGGCGAGTTCGGCGCTGACACCGCGGATGAGGTCGAGGAAGTAGGGCTCCGCGAAGAGTCGGGCCTCGGCCTCGGGAATGACCAGGGCCACGGCGTCGGTCCGGCTCCCGGCCAGGGCACGGGCGGCCTGGTTGGGGACGTAGCCGAGTTCGGCGACGGCCCTGGCGACGGCCGTTCTGGCCTGCTCGCTCACCCGGGGGGAGCCGTTGATCACCCGGGAGACCGTGCCCCGGCCGACCCCGGCCCTGGCCGCGACCTGGTCCAGGGTGGGCCTGCCACCGTGCCGTCCGCCCACGACTTCCGTGCTCCCCCCGCCCGGCGACGTGTCGCTGCCGCCTATCGGAGCGCACGGCCCCCAAAGAAATGGGAGCGCTCCCACACTACCCCACCGCCCCCACCGCCCTCACGCATCCCAGCCCTCCGGAACAGCTCCCCGACGACCGCACGGCGGGTCGAAACCTCCGGAAAACCTCCCGGCAACGAATCCGTGCGCACTCCTTGACACCCGCACCCGCCGGGCAGCAACCTTCCGGCAGCGAAGTGGGAGCGCTCCCACTTTCTGTCACACAGCCCTGCACCGAGCCCGGGCGGACGCCGCCGGAGTCGCCTTCAGCCCGCCGGGCCCCTTTGACGCACATCGAGCACCACCTTGGACGAGGAGAGTGGAATGCACAGTTCCATCAGCAGACGCGGGCGCCGTGCGGCGATCGCGGCCGTCGCCGTCGTCGCGACCGGTACGGCCCTGCTCACCGGTTGCGGCAGCGACGGCGACACGAGCGCCCGGGGGACGGAAAGGATCACGCTGCGGATCGGGACCTTCGGTTCCTTCGGGTACGACGACGAGACCGGCGCCAAGCTCTACGCCGCATACGAACGGCTCCATCCCCACATCAAGATCGAGGAGTCGAACGTCTCCGACGGACAGAAGTACTGGGACACGCTCAAGCTCCGCCTCTCCCAGAACAGCGGCGTCGCCGACATCCAGGCCATCGAGGTGGGCTACATCGCCGAGGCGACCGGCACGGCGATGGCGGGCAAGTGGGTCGACCTGGGCAAGGAGGGCGGCGCGGACCTCGACGACTTCCTCGACTGGAAGGTCAAGCAGGCGACGACGGCCGACGGTCGGGTCATCGGCCTCGGCACCGACATCGGCCCCATGGCCATCTGCTACAACAAGGACCTCTTCGCCCGGGCCGGACTGCCCACCACGCGTGAGGAGGTCGCCGCGCTGTGGGCCGGCGACTGGTCCAAGTTCCTGGCGACCGGCGAGAAGTACAAGGCCGCGGCACCCGCCGGGACCGCCTTCCACGACTCCGCGAGCGGCCTCTTCAACGCGGTCGTCTCCAGCGACCCGGTGCAGTACGCCGACGCGAACGGCGAGCTCGACTGGGAGAACAGCCCCGGCGTGCAGAAGGCCTGGGACACGGCCGTACGGGCGGCCCAGGGCGGGCTCACCGCCAAGCTGCGCCAGTTCGACGAGAAGGGCACCTGGAACGCGGCCTTCAAGAACTCGAAGTTCGCCACGGTCGCCTGCCCGAGCTGGATGACCGGCATCATCAAGGACCAGGCGGGCCCCGCCAACCAGGGCACGTGGGACATCGCCGCGCCCCCGGTCGCCGGAAACTGGGGCGGATCCTTCCTCGCCGTGCCCAAGGCGGGCAAGCACACGAAGGAGGCCGCCGAGCTCACGGCCTGGCTGACCGCCCCCGAGCAGCACGCCAAGGTGTTCGCGGTCAACGGCAACATCCCCAGCTCCAAGGACACGCTCGCCTCTTCGGCGGTCCAGGAGGCCAAGCTCCCGTACTTCGGGGACACCCCGGTCGGCAAGATCTTCTCCAGCGCGGCGGCCGGCATCACCCCCGCCGCCATCAGTCGCTACGACGGCCAGGTGAAGACCTTCCTCACCGACAACGGCATCCTCGACATCGAGCAGCGCGGCACCGAACCGGCAAAGGCCTGGGAGAACGTCAAGAAGCTGGTCGACGACAAGATCGACCAGTAGCGGGGACCGCGTGCCGGTCCGCCGTCGTCCACGGGTGCCGGACCGGCACCGTCCGCACACCGCACGCATCGACCTGGAAGGACGCCCCCGTGGCCACCTCCGTTCGGGCGAAGCGGGACGGCGCCCCGCCGCCCGTCGCACCGCCCTCCTCCACCGGCCGGCCCCGCAGCCGCGGCCCCGTCCCGCCCGGCCTGCGCAGCAGGCTCCACCGCTGGGACGCCAAGGCGGTCCCGTACGTCTTCGTCGCCCCCTTCTTCCTCACCTTCGCGGCCTTCGGCCTGTTCCCGCTGCTCTACACCGGCTGGCTCTCGCTCCACCGGGTCGAACTCGGCGGCGAGCCGAGCTGGAAGGGGCTGGAGAACTACACCGACCTCGCAAGCAGCGAGTTCTTCTGGAACGCGCTGCTCAACACCTTCACCATCGGGGTGCTCTCGACCGTCCCCCAACTACTCACGGCCCTGGGCCTGGCCCACCTCCTCAACTACCGGCTCCGCGGGCGCGGCTTCTTCCGGGTCGCGGTCCTCGCTCCCTACGCCACCTCGATCGCGGCGGCGACCCTGGTCTTCGCCCAACTCTTCAACACCGACTACGGAATGATCAACGGCCTCCTCGACCGGGTCGGCTTCGCCCCGGTGGACTGGGAATCGTCCAAGTGGCCCGCCCAGATCGCGATCTCGACGATCGTCACCTGGCGCTGGACCGGCTACAACGCGCTGATCTACCTGGCCGCCATGCAGGCCGTGCCCCAGGACCTCTACGAGGCCGCCTCTCTCGACGGCGCCTCGCGCTGGCGCCAGTTCATCAGCATCACCGTCCCGTCCATCTGGCCGACGGTCCTCTTCACGGTGATCGTCTCCACGATCGGCGCCACCCAACTGTTCGGCGAGCCGATGCTCTACGGCGGCAGCGTCGGCATCAGTGGCGGCAGCGGCAACCAGTTCCAGACCCTGAGCCTGTTGATGTACGAGAAGGGCTGGGTGACCGGCGCGCTGGGGCAGGCCTCCGCGATCGCCTGGGTGATGCTCCTGCTGCTGCTCCTCATCGGCGGCGCCCAGGCGCTCGTCTCCCGTCACCGCCGCAAGAAGCTGGGGGGCTGACCCGTGGCACGCATCCTCGCACCGCTCCGCCCGAAGAGCGCCCGACCGGCCGCCCCGCCCGGCCGCCGCCTCCGCCCCGGGGCCGGCCGCCAACACCACGCGGGACCGCTGACGTACGTCCTGCTCGCCGTCGCCGCCTTCGTCTCGCTCTTCCCCCTGTACTGGAACCTGGTCGCGGCCTCGCACACCGGTGAGCGGGTCGTGGAGGCTCCGGCGCCGCTGCTACCGGGAAAACAGCTCCTGAACAACCTCGGCTTCGCCTGGAACCAGGTCGACATGGGCGAGGCCCTGGTCAACACCACGATCGTGGCGAGCCTGGTGGCCCTGTCCACCGTACTGTTCTCCACGCTCGCCGGTTTCGCCTTCGCCAAGTTGCCCTTCCGGGGTCGGGGTGCGCTGCTCTCGCTCGTGGTCGCCACCATGACGATCCCGCCCCAGCTCAGCGTCATCCCGCTCTACCGGATCATCACGGACCTGGGCTGGTTCGACCAGCTCCAGTCCGTCGTGCTGCCCTCGCTGGTCGCCGCCTTCGGCGTCTTCTTCATGCGGCAGTTCCTCTTGGAGGCACTGCCGATGGAGTTGGTGGAGGCGGCCCGGGTGGACGGGGCGCACAGCCTCAGGATCGTCTGGCACGTGGTCTTCCCCGTGGCGAGGCCCGCCATGGCCGTCCTCGGGATGCTGGTCTTCGTGCAGTCCTGGAACGACTTCTTCTGGCCGTTCATCGCGCTCACGCCCGACGGCAACCCCACCCTGCAGGTCGCGCTGGCCGGCCTCGGGGCGGGCAACCACACCGTGGACCACGCGGTCGTGCTGACCGGTGCACTCCTCTCCACCGTGCCGCTCCTGCTCGTCTTCGCCTTCCTCGGCAAACACGTCGTCGGCGGCATCACGGCCGGCGCCGTCAAGAACTGACCGGCCGTCCCCTCCCCCACCTCCGCGCCCCCGTTGGGAGTCCCCCTCGATGACCGCATCCGAAACCCGGCCGCTCACCGCCGTCCGCTCGTTCCCCCCCGACTTCCTGTGGGGTGCGGCAACCGCCGCCTACCAGATCGAAGGGGCGGCGGCGGAAGACGGCCGCACCCCGTCCATCTGGGACACCTTCTCGCACACCCCCGGCAAGGTCTTCGAGGGCCACACCGGTGACGTGGCGGTCGACCACTACCACCGGTTCCGCGAGGACGTCCGGCTCATGGCCGAACTCGGCCTGAACGCCTATCGGTTCTCCGTCTCCTGGTCGCGGGTCCAGCCCACCGGCCGGGGCCCCGCGGTCCAGAAGGGACTGGACTTCTACCGGGCGCTCGTCGACGAACTGCTCGCACTCGGCATCGAACCGGCCCTGACCCTCTACCACTGGGACCTTCCGCAGGAACTGGAGGACGCCGGGGGGTGGCCGGAGCGGGGGACGGCCGAGCGGTTCGCGGAGTACGCGGGGATCGTCGCCGAGGCGGTCGGCGACCGGGTGAAGCGGTGGACCACGCTCAACGAGCCGTGGTGCAGCGCCTTCCTGGGGTACGGCTCCGGGGTGCACGCCCCCGGCCGCACCGATCCGGTGGCTTCGCTCCGCGCCGCCCACCACCTCAACCTGGGGCACGGCCTCGCGGTGCAGGCCCTGCGCGCGGGGCTGCCGGCGGACCGACAGGTCGCGGTCTCGCTCAACCTGCACGAGGTCCGGCCGCTGAGCGGTTCGGCCGAGGACCTGGACGCGGTCCGCCGGATCGACGCCGTCGGCAATCGGATCTGGCTGGGCCCCATGCTGGAGGGCGACTATCCGGAGGACCTGCTGGCCGACACGGCCCACCTGACCGACTGGTCCTTCGTCCGCGACGGCGACACCGCGACGGCGAACCAACGGCTGGACCTGCTTGCACTGAACTACTACACGCCGACCGTGGTCTCGCGGGTTCCGGAAGGGGCGGAGAAGTCGCAGGACGACGGGCACGGCGACAGCGAGCACTCCCCGTGGCCGGGCGCGGACCGGGTCGCCTTCCACCGGGCTCCGGGCACCCCGACCGCCATGGGCTGGGCGGTCGACCCGGGCGGACTGTACGACCTGCTGGCCCGGACGTCCGCGGCCCGTCCCGGCCTCCCCCTGGTGGTCAGCGAGAACGGCGCGGCGTACGAGGACGTGGTGGGCCCCGACGGTTCGGTGCACGACCCGGAGCGCGCCGCCTACGTCCATGCGCACCTGGAGGCGGTGCACCGGGCGATGGAGGACGGGGCGGACGTGCGCGGCTACTTCCTCTGGTCACTGCTCGACAACTTCGAGTGGGCGTACGGCTACGCCAAACGGTTCGGCGCCGTCCGGGTGGACTACGACACCCTGGAGCGCACTCCGAAGTCCAGCGCCCGCTGGTACGGACGCGTGGCCCGCTCGGGAGAGCTGCACGCGCCCGGCGGGGACTGAGCAGCCGGAGGCGGGGGCCTACCGGAGGCGGGGGCCTGCGGGAGGCGGGGGCCTGCGGGAGGACCGGAAGTCCCCTTTCCTGCCGTCGGCGTCCCCGGTCGTGCGGCGGGGACGCCGACGGCCGCCTC